>CAYUNU010000098.1:0-10303 GCA_964446195.1 uncultured Porphyromonadaceae bacterium
GCCTCAACTGCATAGTGACTTATAGCATCCATTGTGGCACGTCCCGTATCGCCACAGTCAGCTTTCAGCTTTGTGATAAGGTCATCAATATCCCTGCTCACCCTGTAAACAGCTGATTCGGATGCAAAAAGTCTGATGACCTGTTCGGATAGCTTATATTTTATGGCGCCGAATGTTGAAATAAGCAATCCGAACTGTTTCCGTTCATTGGCATATTTTACAGAATCGTTAACGGCTTTTTTGGCAGCGCCTAAAACATTGGCTCCAAGCTTGATCCTCCCCATATGAAGGATACTTAGGGCTATTCTGAAACCTTCGCCCCTTTTTCCGAGAAGATTTTCAACAGGTACCTTGACATCATTAAAGAATATCTGGCGGGTAGAAGAACCTTTAATCCCCATCTTCTTTTCCTCCGGATTGAAAACTATACCCGGGAAATTACGCTCTACAATAAATGCGCTCAATACACGATCGTTATCAATTTTTGCAAAAACAGTCATTACATCAGCAAAACCCGCATTCGTGATCCACATCTTCTGACCATTCAAAATATAATGCTTCCCATCCTCTGACAAAACAGCCTTTGTTTTTCCCGAATTGGCATCAGATCCTGCTCCTGGTTCGGTTAAACAATAAGCACCCTTCAATTCACCCGAAGCTAATTTGGGTAAATATTTTTGCTTTTGAGATGGATTTCCATAATAGGCTATAGGCAGAGTTCCAATTCCTGTGTGACAAGAATAGGCAACGGCAAATGAATGCCCAGCGCCCATGACCTCACTGGCAAGCATAGAGGTCACAAATGATTGGCCGAATCCATCATACTCTTCCCCAATGGATATTCCTAGAAGACCCAACTCTCCAGATTTAGTTAAAAGTTCAGGCATAAGGCCTTCCTCTTGGCTGTCAACCCGGTCAAGAACAGGAAATACCTCTGTATCCAAAAAGTCCTGACATGTTTGAGCAATCATTCTCTGTTCCTCATCAAATTCCTCCGGAATAAATACATCGCCCGGCTTGGTTTCCTGCACCATAAAGGCACCGCCCTTTATTTCTTTTTCTTTTTCCATAATATTAATAATGACAAATTACCATGCTAAAGCCCTACTGATAAAGCTACTAATTCAGCAATATCATAGGTATATTTATTATTCTCTAAGTTCTTGTATTTCAAACCGTCAGTCATCATAACCATACAGTAAGGACAAGCTGTTACAATAATATCAGCTCCGGTTTCTATTGCATCTTCAGTTCTTTCAATAAAAATCTCTTTATCCCCCTTTTCAGCTTCTTTAAACATCTGTGCACCTCCTGCACCACAGCATAGAGCAAAACTTCTATTCCTTTTCATCTCAGTAAAATCAGAGGCAAGCGTGGATATCACCGAGCGAGGCGAATCATATTCACCATTTGCCCTTCCCAAATAGCAAGGATCATGGTAAGTAAGTTTTTTCCCTTCAAAATATTCCCTGGTAAGCTTCAACTTGCCAGAATCAATCATTTCATTCAAAAATTGAGTATGATGAATCACCTCATAATCACCACCCAAATCAGGATACTCGTTCTTAAAAGTATTGTAGGCATGAGGATCACAAGTCAATATCCTCTTAACACCATAAGCATTCATGGTTTCAATATTGCTGATTGCCTGCATTTGAAAAAGCATTTCATTACCAGCCCTACGAGCTACATCTCCACTAGATAATTCTTCTGTTCCCAATACAGCATAATTAATGCCCATAAAAGTCAGAATTCTTACAAAGGCAGCACTAACTTTCTTATATCTGTCATCAAAAGCCCCAGCACTCCCCACCCAGAACAAGTAGTCTGGCACCTCAGACGAGGCAGAAAGCTCTGCCATGGTGGGTACATACACTTTAATTTTTTCTTTTTCCATTGAATAATATCCCCTAAGGATTAATCAATTTTATTCATATATAATTCATCAGCCCAAGCCATTCTATCATCCTGAGAAAATTGCCAGGGAGCACCGTTGTTCTCTATATTGGAGAAAATAGCATTTAACTCACTGGGAGCTGCCGACTCTTCCATAACAAGATACCTCCTCATGTCAACAATAATGGATGGGTGATTTATATTAATTGGACATTCACGGGCACATGCATTACAGGTTGTGCAAGCCCATAGCTCCTCAGGAGTAATATAATCCCTTAAAAGAGCTTTTTGGTCGGAATAATCCAGTCCCTGTTTAATTAAACCAGGTCCCTTTTCCTTCATTCTTGCACGAACATCCATAACAATCTTTCTGGGTGAAAGCTTTTTACCTGTTATATTAGCAGGGCATACGGAAGTACAACGCCCACACTGAGTACAAGCAAGTGAATCAAGATAATTTTTCCAACTCACATCCTCGATATCAAAAACACCAAAACGGGATACTTCTTCTTCATCAGATTCATCAAAGGCTGCATTAGGATCCATCATCATTTTTACTTCCTTAGTAACGCTGTCCATGTTAGCAAGCTTACCTAAAGGATCCAGATTACTGAGGAACACATTGGGGATTGACATGAATACATGAAAATGCTTGGAGTAAGGAAGATAATTAGCAAAAATAAATATCAAAAGAATATGTGCCCACCAGTTAATCTCATGCAAAACATGTACCTGAGAATCACCAAGGCCCGAAAATATGCCGCTAAGTATTTTACTAACTGGATATAAACCCTGAAAACCATGAGTTGAATTAGATGCTTCAAGGAAATAAAAAGTATTCATCCCAAGCAAACTTACCATCAACAAGAGAATAAGGCTCAATGCAACATTGGCATCAACATGAGATTTATGAGTCATTTCAGCACCACTGAACCTTTTTATATTCATAAAAATACGCCTGATCAAAAAGGCTATTATTATTAGGAAAATAATAAAGGCAAAAATATCTCCTGATGCAATAATAACATCATAAACCGGCCCGAGGAATGAAAGAACCCTTTCTGTTCCAAACAGTCCATCCACAAGCATTTCAATACTACCAATAAGTATCACGCAAAAGCCCCAAAAAACCATAGCATGCATAGGGCCAAGTACAGGCTTTCTAAGTATCCTTGTTTGTCCGAAAGCCACTGCCAATGTTCGCGTGATTCTTTTACCAATATGCTTGATCGGAAAGGCTTTTTTTGTCAGCTTAAACAAAGCTATGAACTTCATTGTGGTATACGAAAATACCCCAAGAGTCAGCAGCAATGCAAGGGCAAATAATATCTGCTTTAGCATTTGGATTAGGCTTCTTTTATTGCAGTAATAAGATCAGGTAAAACTTTTTGGACGTCTCCTACTATACCATAATCGGCAGCTTCAAAAATTGGAGCATCAGCATCGGTGTTAACTGCAACAATACATTTTGATGCACTCACACCAGCCAGATGTTGAATAGCTCCTGAAATACCAAAGGCAAAATACAGATTTGGAGAAATTATTTTACCTGTTTGTCCAGTATGTTCTCCATGCGGTCTCCAACCTTCGTCTGATACCGGTCTGGAACAAGCAGTTGCTGCACCCAACAACTCTGCCAGCTCCTCCACAGGACCCCAGTTATCAGGTGATTTCAATCCCCTGCCAGCAGACACAACTATCTCTGCATCAGTAAGAATAATTTTACCAGACTGCTTTTCGATGCTCTTGCGTTTGGTAGAACCCGACAATGGAAACTCAGGAGCAAAAGCTTCGATATTTATAGCCTTTTTATTGCTGGATACTTCAAAAGAATTCTGTGCGAGAGTTAAAACCTTTGTCTGGCTTTTTATTTCCAGATCAGCATTTGCCTTACCTGAAAATACTTTCTTCCCAACAGTAAAAGGAGACATGCTAATTGGCATTCCAGATAGACCAGAGCCGATTCCCGCACTCATTCTAACGGTCAACCTTGGGGCAAGAGCTTTCCCAACATTATTGTGGGCTAGCAGAACAATCCCAGCTCCCTCTTTTGAAGCTACTTCAGAAATAATTTTTGCGTAAATCCGATTGTCGAGAACATCAAGGTCGTTGGATTCAATCTTTAATATTTTTTCTGCTCCATATTCTGCCAAACGCTCCAACTCTTCTTCAGCAACTTGTCCAATGGATATTGCAGTTACAGAGTCTCCACTAATCTCTGCCATCTTTGAGGCGAATGAAAGCAATTCGAAGCTTAGCTTTTTAAATTTACCCTCCCAATTTTCGGTATATACTAATATTGCCATTTTTTTGTTTTTTCGATTTTCAAATAATTATAAAACCTTTGCTTCATTCTTGAGCAAATCAACCAATTCACGAACATTATCAGGATCCACCATTTTACATGGAGGCTTTGCCTGAGGAAGGTTGAAACTTTTAAACTCTGTGGAAACAGAAGCATCAATAGGCTCAAGAACACTTAAGGGCTTCTTACGGGCCATCATAATTCCCCTCATTGCTGGGATCCTTGGCTCTTTGGCTATACCTTTTTGAACTATGGCCACCATAGGTAGAGGACAGGAGACTGTTTCAAATCCACCATCGATTTCTCTATTTAACTCAATCTCATCTCCTGAATAGGAAATTGATGAAACTGCCGAAACTGAAGGATAATCCAGCAACTCAGAAAGCATGCCGCCAACTGCAGAACCATTATAATCACTTGACTCGATACCGCAAAGAATCAAATCATATGAATCTTTTTTAATTACTTCAGCAATCTGAGTAGCAACAAAACCTGCATCTGAAGGATTTGAATCAACTCTAATACCATTATCCGCACCAATCGCTAAGGCTTTTCTAATTGTGGGCTCAACACTCTGGTCGCCAACCGTTATCACACTAACCGAATTCACCGGGTTACCAGAATCCTCTTTGATTTCAATGGCACGGGTTAATGCTAATTCGTCCCAAGGATTAATTACCCATTGAACACCTGTTGAATCAAATATTTTATTTTCAACAAACTTCACTTTTGTGGTAGTATCAGGCACATGGCCCAGGCATACAAGAATCTTCATAAAGCTATTAATTTGATAACTAATTACATTCCATTTTCAGGTGGACAAATATAAAAAATTATTCAGGCAATTTTCCCAGGCTTGAAAGATTAGAAGGATTCTACATATATTGATCTATACATGCAAGGTTGAAAATATCCGCAAAGTAATTGTAGGTGTTACTAAGATTCTTTTGATTTTGTCCGGATGAATTTAAGCACCCCTTCAACAGTTATCCAAAAAACAATAAGGATAACTATCATATTTACAACAGAAAGGAGGTGATTGTGATCACCCATAAAAGTCTTTTGATTAATGAGGGATGCCCAAAATGTCACTATACTCATAAAAATTGCAGGAATGCCACTAATAGCCCATTTATATCCTCCTTGTCTTTTAAGATAAAGGGTAATAATAATAAGAGCTAAAGCAGCCAGAGTTTGATTAACAGCACCAAATAAAGGCCAAAGCTTTAAGGCTCCTCCTCCATCTGCCCCTGTAGCAAAAGCCAGGATAGCAGCAGTGGAAACAGCCAGGAAGGTTGTGAAATATTTATTTTTCAAAACGGGGATATTGGTCCCGATAAACACTTCACTTATAACATATCGTTGTATTCTTGTGGCAGTATCAAGGGTAGTCCCAGCGAAAGATGCAACGAAAACACCCATTATTACCATTGCAATCTCTACAGGAATACCTATACTTCCTATCATATTGGCAGAACCCTCTACAAAAGCTCCTACTTTCATATCTAAGCCTCCTGCAGCAGCCCATGAAGAATAATGATTATTCCAAGCTTCCACCCCGAACAATGTTTCACCATCTCCAGTTAAATGTCCCATTCCTATCCCTGCTCCAACAGCAATAATAACCAATACAGCTAAAGCCCCTTCAGTAAGCATGGACCCGTAGCCCACAAACAAACTATCCCTCTCAGAACTAACCTGCTTGGCAGTTGTACCTGAAGAAACAAGAGAGTGAAATCCAGAGATAGCACCACATGCAATCGTTATAAATAGAAAAGGTATGAGGTTTGGAGCACCTTCAGGTTTGACAGCGATAACAGGTGCAACCATTTCTAAAGACCCCATAAGGCCAGAAACAATGACACCAATAACCATAAGAGCCATTGCAAAA
The DNA here is from genome assembly GCA_964446195.1 of uncultured Porphyromonadaceae bacterium. Classification (GTDB taxonomy): domain Bacteria; phylum Bacteroidota; class Bacteroidia; order Bacteroidales; family UBA12481; genus JAUVKA01. The sequence continues at coordinate 6,093 of CAYUNU010000098.1, forward strand.
ACCAGCTGAAATGCATTGATGTAATCCCTTGGTTGTAATAAGGTTGTAACAGGCAAGACAGAAGCAAAATAGGCATATACTAATAGAAGAATAGTCCATACACCCGTTGACGGAATACCTAAAATAGTCGGAATCTCTATTGGCAGAAAACGACCAACAACAACTGTTAGATACATAAAAACAACAGCCACTAAGGTACTTAATGTCAAATTTCCTTTTAGCCTGTAAATAAACTGACCCAAAAGTATTGCAATAGGTATTTGAAGCCAAACCGGAAAGACTGAGCCCGGAAACATTTTAAAAATGCTGGCAATCACCAACCCAAAAACAGATATTACAATCCATAATTCCAGAAAAACAACTACAAAAAATAAGACGCGCGTTCGGGAATTAATATATTTAGATGTATAATCTGAAATTGACTTCCCCTTATTCCTTAAACTAATTATCAGGCTTCCAAAATCATGAACTGCACCCATGACAATGCTTCCAAGAAAAACCCATAAAATAGCAGGCAACCAGCCCCAAATTATAGCAATAGCAGGTCCAACAATTGGTCCTGTACCTGCAATTGAAGTGAAATGATGCCCAAATATTACCTGCTTCTTTGTTGGAACAAAATCTAACCCATCCTGCATTTCTACGGCAGGAGTAGGATTCTTATCCGAAACATTGAATATCCGATTGGCCAGAAATCTACCGTATACTCTGTACATCAGCAGATAGCCTAAAAAAATCAGGATTAATAAAACTGTCGCTAACAAACCAATATTATTTTTTGAATGGCTTGAAGATAAATAAAATGGAATCATAAAAAAAGGTGTTTGAAATCAAACACCTTTTTTTCTTTAAGCTTCAGCTGTAGGCCCGCCAAATGTCATTGGCATAACAGGCCCGGAAGGCTTCTCCGCATTACGTATTGGCCCATGCATAGATTCATATTTTTTCACATTATCCTGCAAAGCCATTAGCAAGCGTTTGGCATGTTCCGGAGTAAGAATTACTCTACTCTTAACCTTTGCCTTTGGAACTCCGGGCATAATCCTTACAAAATCCAAGATAAATTCTGAACTTGAATGAGTTATCACTGCCAAATTGGAATAAATACCTTGGGCTACTTCTTCAGTAAGCTCAATGTTAATTTGATTAGGTTTTTTAACGTCTGCCATATGATTAGTTATTGTCAGTTGTTAATTCAGTATCATTGCCTTTAGCTTGCATCAGGCTGTTATATTCATCCATAGAACCAACTATAACCTTCTCAAATGCTCTGTTACCAGTACCAGCAGGAATAAGATGGCCGACAATAACATTCTCTTTGAGCCCATCAAGGTTATCCACCTTGCCCAGTATAGCAGCTTCATTAAGCACCTTAGTTGTTTCCTGGAAAGAAGCAGCAGACAACCAACTCTTAGTTTGCAGAGAAGCTTTTGTTATACCCTGAAGAATTTGACTTGAAGTAGCCGGTACAGCATCTCTGGACTCAGTCGTTTTCAAATCCCTTCTTTTTAACATAGAGTTTTCATCTCTTAGTTTTCTGGCAGAAACTATTTGACCTGCTTTAAAATTCTGAGAATCGCCTGGCTCAATTATAACTTTCTTGCCGTAAATCCAATCGTTCTCTGCCATTACTTCAAGCTTATCGATAATCTGCTTCTCAAGGAACTTAGTATCCCCAGGATCTTCAATTACTAACTTACGCATCATTTGACGTACGATAACTTCAAAATGCTTGTCATTGATTTTCACACCCTGCATTCGATACACTTCCTGAACCTCATTTACAATATACTCCTGAACCGCAGTAGGCCCCTTAATTGAGAGAATATCTGCAGGCGTAATAGCTCCATCAGACAATGGAATACCGGCACGAACAAAGTCGTTTGGTTGAACCAAAATCTGCTTTGATAAAGAGACAAGGTATTTTTTTATCTCACCAGTTTTTGAAGTGATCATAATTTCCCTGTTACCCCTCTTGATCTTACCATATGAAACGGTGCCATCAATTTCAGCAACAACAGCTGGATTAGAAGGGTTCCTTGCTTCAAATAATTCTGTTACTCTTGGCAGACCACCGGTGATATCACCAGACTTACTCATTGAGCGAGGTATTTTTACAAGTGTTTGACCTGCTTTTACCTTCTCTCCTTCTGTCACAGATACGTGAGACCCAACAGGAAGGTTATAAATCTTAATCGCCTCCTTATCCTTACCCAGAATCATAATCTCCGGGTTCTTGGTCTTATCCTTAGTTTCTGTAATTACCTTTTCCTTATATCCGGTTTGCTCATCAGATTCCTCACGATAAGTGATACCTTCAATAACATTCTCAAACTTAACAGTACCTGCTGCTTCAGAAACAATAAGAGCATTAAACGGATCCCACTCACAAATCAGTTCGCCAACCTTTACATCATCACCATCATTCTTATAAATCTTAGCACCGTAAGGGATACCATTAGTAGTAAGCGAAATATTTGTATTCTTATCCAGAATTCTCATCTCCGCAGTCCTACCTATCACAACATTCACCTTACCACCATCACCACTGTATTCAACGGTCCTAAGGTCATCCATTTCCAAAATACCATTAAAACGGGCGACAACATTACTCTCAGTAGCTATATTGGAAGCTGTACCTCCAACGTGGAAAGTACGCAGAGTCAACTGTGTACCAGGCTCACCGATTGATTGAGCAGCAATAACACCAACTGAATCACCAATTTGAGCTGGTCGACCAGTTGCCAGACTCCTGCCGTAGCATTTTGCACATGCTCCCCTATTTGATTCGCAAGTTAAAACAGAACGAATCTCAACCTGCTCAACAGGGGAATCTTCAATTCTTCTCGCAACTTCTTCAGATATTGGATCTCCTGATCCAACAAGTAATTCACCGGTAAGTGGATTATAAACATCATGCAAAGCTGTACGCCCTAGAATCCTGTCATACAAACTTTCCACTACTTCTTCATTATTTTTAAGAGCCGTTGCAACTAAACCACGAAGTGTACCGCAGTCGGGCTGAGAAACAATTACATCCTGAGCAACATCAACAAGTCGTCTGGTAAGATAACCAGCATCTGCCGTTTTCAGAGCAGTATCCGCCAAACCCTTCCTGGCACCGTGAGTTGATATAAAGTACTCCAGAACAGACAATCCCTCCTTAAAGTTTGAAAGAATAGGGTTTTCAATAATCTCCCCACCCGAAGCACCGGATTTCTGTGGCTTTGCCATCAATCCCCTCATACCACACAACTGCCTGATTTGTTCTTTTGACCCCCGTGCACCAGAGTCTAGCATCATATAAACAGAGTTAAAACCCTGATTATCTGTACTAATCTGATTCATAACCGTGTGGGTCAAACGAGCATTAGTATGCGTCCAAATATCAATAATTTGATTATACCTTTCATTATTGGTAATAATCCCCATATTGTAATTATTGAGAATCTCATCAACCTGATCATATCCATCTTTAATCATTGGATCCTTTTCATCAGGGATAATAACATCATCAAGGTTAAATGATAATCCTCCGCTAAAAGCAGTATTAAAACCTAACTGCTTTATATCATCCAGAAATTTTGCTGTAACAGCTGTTCCGCACTTTTTGAGAACATTACCAATAATATCTCTAAGAGCCTTTTTTGTCAGAACATCATTGATGAAACCAACTTCCTTTGGAACCATTTCATTAAAAATGATCCGTCCAAGAGTTGTTTCAAGAATACGATTAACCGGCTCTCCATTAACAACATCATCAATCTTAACCTTAACATAAGCATGCAGTGCAACAGCATCCTCATTATGTGCAATAATTGCTTCTTCAGGAGAATAAAATATCAGGCCTTCACCCTTAACTTTGCTATCCTTGGTACTTTTCTTACCCTTGGTAATATAATAAAGCCCAAGTACCATATCCTGAGAAGGAACAGTAATAGGAGCCCCATTAGCTGGGTTAAGTATATTATGTGAAGCCAGCATTAACATCTGGGCTTCCAAAATGGCAGCATTTCCAAGTGGAAGATGAACAGCCATCTGGTCACCATCAAAGTCGGCGTTAAAAGCAGTACATACTAGTGGATGTAATTGAATGGCTTTCCCCTCAATGAGCTTTGGTTGGAAAGCCTGTATGCCCAAACGGTGTAAGGTTGGCGCCCTGTTTAGCAATACAGGATGAGCCTTAAGTACATTTTCTAAAATATCCCAAA
>CAYUNU010000099.1:0-10290 GCA_964446195.1 uncultured Porphyromonadaceae bacterium
ATGAGTTCTCTTCAAGCTTTATTGAACCTGAACAAGACTGGCTCAAAGAAGCAACAGCAGTTTGGATTATGGAGAAATATACTGTTTCGCCAAACTATTATCCCTCATCCTTTAGGGGCAGGGAAAGTTATCTATTCAACGGATGGCAGAATGATAATTTATTTTTTGAGAAAAGTCCAAGTTATGCCAGGCATGGATACGGTATGGCCGGACTCATAAAAGATATAGCAGAAGTCTATGGTGATGCAGCCATAGTAAATATCCATAAAAATATTAAAGACGGTACTTTGCCCGGCAGTCCAGTAGATCCGATAGATGCAGTCCTATCAGTAATCAATGAACCCATAGGTAATTTCTGGCATGGCCTTTTAGGAAGCTATTTATTAGGCCATTACTACAATGGGCAGGCTAGCACTAATATACTTAACAATCTAAAAAATCCGGTCGTTAATATCGCAGGCATCGAGATAAGCCAGAGTTATCCTTCCCATACTTTTCTTCACAAATACCATGATCTTTCCGGTAGCTTGTTTTGGGTTTCCGCAGGAGATTTGGGTTCAAATAAGTTCCCAATGTCATTTATTGTTGATGATCCGGTGAATTGCGGAATACTCGTATGTAAATACAAAGTCGGGGGTGAAATTGCTCCACTTGGAGAAGTTTTTCCTGGTGGAAACGGACAAATCATTGTAGATGATGTTAAGAGTGTTTTCGACAGTGGCTACGAATTAGTGGTAATGGTGTCGAATAGCAAATATGATAATACACAAAATTATCAGGGAACAAACGAGGTGAACCTGACTATCGGAAAGGTGAGCGGAATGACACTAGGAAAAGTTGAATTCTTTCTTGATCAAGCTGTTTTTAAAAGAACTGATATGCCAAGCAAATATACAGCAGACCTTTCCGAGGTTCTTCATCTGCATGATTTAACAGGGAGCATGTCCAGCGGTACGTACAGCGGAAATTATTCATACACTAGTTTAGGGAGAAAATTCAATGGTCATGTTATGATCTCTTTTCGCGACAATCCTCAGCGGATGAATATACGTCTTGATAACACAATGACTTACCAGGGCAATTTTGGTTTTGGTGAGAGAAAGTTCGAATACAGTATCTCTTATGTCGATATCCCATATGAATCATATGATGCTACTTCCGGGATGTTTATATATTCCGAAACAGGCAGTTCCGTTTCAAAAATTAATATTTCCTGGAAAGAAGAGAATAGTCTGTACACTAATGAATTAAAAAGGCATAGTTGCGGCGCTTCATCATTCATTAGGGTTGCAGTTGATTCAAGATAGGCAGATAACTAGTTTATTGGTATAAATAGAGGTTTAAACAATAACAGAATCTCACTACATTTACCCTTCCAAAAAAACTCATACGAATGGAAAAATCAAATTACCTGGCTTTCGACATTGGAGCCAGCAGTGGCCGTGCAATACTTGGGACTCTGGAGGGGGGCAAAGCCAACCTCAAGGAAATACACCGCTTCGCCAATGAAATGAGTTTCAAAGATGATCACTACTATTGGGATATACCTCATCTTTTCAAGCAACTCAAGGAGGGCCTGAGAAAATGCATTCGCGATTACAACATTACTCCTGATTCTATTTCCATTGATACCTGGGGAGTGGATTTCGGGCTTTTGGATGCCGACAATAATCTCCTGTCCTGGCCATTTGCCTATCGCGATTCGATAACAGATACGGCCATGGAGGAGGTGTTTGAGAAAATCAAACCCTACGAATTGTATAAGCTTACCGGCATACAATTCATGAAGTTCAATTCCCTATTCCAGTTATGGGCAATTAAAAAAACTTATCCTGATCTTTTGGCCAGTGCCAGTAAGCTGCTATTCATGCCCGACTTACTGGGATTTCTTTTTACCGGAAAGTTATGGTCGGAACAAACGATTGCCTCTACTTCTCAAATGATCAACCCTACAAGTAAAAAGTGGCTAACAGGCCTTCTGAAAGACCTGGATTTGCCAGATAACATTCTACCGGAAATAGTTGAACCAGGTTCAATTATGGGAAATATTTCTCCTGATATTCAAAAAGAACTTGCTTGTCCACCAATAAAGCTGGTGGCTAGCTGCGCCCATGATACCGGTGCTGCCATTGCTGCTATACCTTCAAGCGGCGATGACTGGGCATATATCTCAAGCGGCACATGGTCGCTGATGGGGATGGAATTAAATCAGCCGGTTCTAAATCAGGAAGCTTTTAAGAGTTCATTCACCAATGAAGGTGGCTTTGATTCAACAACCAGATTTCTAAAAAATATTACTGGCTTATGGCTCTTGCAAGAATGTAAAAAAATATGGGACAAAACCGAGTGTTTAACATTCGCCGATCTGGTTGATAAAAGTAAAGAAGCCAAAGCTTTTCAATCATTAGTGGATCCAGACCATCCAGATTTTATGAATCCAGCAAATATGGCGGATGCAATCAGCAAATATTGTGTTAGCACAGGCCAAAAAGAACCAGAAAAAATAGGAGATTTTGCAAGATGTATCTTCGAAAGCCTGGCGCTAAAATATAAATATACTCTCGACCTACTGCTAAAAGCTTACCCGGGAAACCCCAACAAAATACATATTATTGGCGGCGGGACACAAAATGAATTGCTCTGCCAATACACCGCAAATGCAACAGGCCTCAGAGTAATTGCAGGGCCAACAGAAGGAGCTGCCCTCGGCAATATTTTGGTCCAGGCTTTTGCATCAGGAAAATTGAGTGGTATAAAAGAAATAAGACAAATTGCCAGTAATTCGGTAGAGACCAAAACTTACTTTCCAGAAGATCAGGAAATATGGACCAAAGCATATATGGCTTGGCTTAATATCATAGAAACAAATTTATTCGGATAATTATTTTACTCGCTTTTATGTCATATTTATTACTCGATTATGAACAATAAAAAATACCTTCTTGGGCTTGATATAGGATCGTCGTCGATTAAGGCAGCCTTGATCGATTCAGACACAGGCGAAGCTATAAGCATGGCTCAGTCGCCTGATAAAGAAATGCTCATAAGCACGCCTCAACCCGGATGGGCAGAACAAGATCCGGAGAGCTGGTGGTTTCATGTGAAGGAAGCGATATCAAAGCTTACAAAAGGAAAATCAGGATTAAAGGATATTAAAGCAATAGGAATTTCCTATCAAATGCATGGACTTGTAATACTAGATAAGGAACACAAAGTACTCAGGCCATCCATAATATGGTGCGACAGCAGGGCGGCAGAATCAGGAGATAAAGCCTTTAATACTATCGGCCCTGATAAATGTTTTAATCATCTTCTTAACAGTCCGGGAAATTTCACTGCATCCAAATTAGCATGGGTTAAGAATAATGAAAAGGATATTTATGATAGAGTGAAATATGCATTATTGCCAGGTGATTATATTGCATATCGCCTAAGTGGGGAGTTGAATACAACAGTTTCAGGTTTATCTGAAGGTATTTTTTGGGATTTTAGCAACAACAGAGTATCTGATGATTTGATGGATCATTATGGCCTCGACACTAAAGTCTTACCCCCGGAAGTTCCAACCTTCGGCATTCAGGGTTTTGTAAGTGAGTTTGCCTCAAAAGAAGCTGGCTTACCGGCAGGCATTCCCATCAGTTACAGAGCTGGTGATCAGCCCAATAACGCACTTAGCTTAAATGTTCTCAAGCCTGGTGAACTAGCTGCAACGGCCGGAACATCAGGAGTTATTTACGGAATACTCGACCAGCTAAACCACGATAGCCAATCCCGGGTAAATATGTTTGCTCATGTTAATCATTCGAAAGAAGAAACCCGACTGGGAGTTTTACTATGCATTAATGGGACAGGCATTTTGTACAGCTGGTTGAAAAACCAGCTTTTTGGAGGACAAATAAGTTATCCTGAAATGAATGAAGAGGCTGCAACTGTGCCGGCAGGATCGGATGGTCTGCGTATCTTTCCTTTTGGAAATGGAGTGGAGCGGATATTTCAGAACAAACCTTTTGGTGGCAGTCTAAGCAATATCGACTTTAATCGTCATTCTCGTGCTCACATAATCAGGGCAGCACAGGAAGGCATAATATTCGCTTTGAATTATGGTTTTGAAGCAATGCGGGACCTTGGAGTACTGACTCAAACAGTGCGTGCCGGAATGGCCAATATGTTTCAGAGTGAATTATTTTGCGAGATTTTCGCCAGTGTAACTAACACTACTGTTGAGCTTTACAATACCGACGGAGCCATAGGTGCAGCAAGGGGAGCTGGTATCGGTGCAGGTATCTATAAGAGTACTGATGAAGCATTTGCATCACTAAAATCGCTCAAGTCGATTAAACCAAATCCCCAGATTTCGGATATTTATTCCCAACTTTATGAGCAATGGAAGAATGAATTAGAAAGAATGTTAAACAACAAATAAATCATTAAAATATGTTTACAAAAGAATATTTCCCGGGTATTGATTCAATCACCTATAAAGGTCCGGCCACAGAGGATCACCTGGCTTTCCGCTACTATGATGAAAACTTCGTGGTAGGTGAGAAAACCATGAAGGAGCACTTCCGCTTTGCCATGGCCTACTGGCACAGCATGTGTAATGCAGGATCAGACCCTTTCGGGTCAGGCACAAGAGTTTTCCCATGGGATGTATCTAATGATCCTATGGAGAACGCTAAAGCAAGACTGGAAGCTGCATTTGAATTCATGGCAAAAATGGGTATCCCTTTTTATTGCTTTCACGATAGAGATATTGCTCCGGAGGGGAAGAGCATCAGGGAATCCGAGGATAAGCTTAAAGAGATAGTGGATCTTGCCGGTCAATATCAGGAAAAAACAGGGATCAAATTATTATGGGGAACAGCCAACCTTTTCTCTAATCCAAGATATATGAATGGTGCTGCTACCAACCCAAATTTTGAGGTAGTTTGCCATGCCGGTGCTCAGGTTAAGGCAGCTTTAGATGCTACGGTAGCCCTTGGTGGCGCAAACTATGTTTTCTGGGGTGGACGTGAAGGATACAGCTTCCTTTTAAATACAGACATGAAGAAAGAGCTTGACCATCTGGGACGTTTTCTCCAGATGTCAAGAGATTATGGTAGAAAGATTGGATTCGAAGGCACCTTCCTTATTGAGCCTAAGCCAATGGAACCATCTCTTCACCAATATGATTTTGATTCGGCAACGGTATTAGGTTTTCTTCAAAAATACGGTCTGGATAAAGATTTCAAACTAAATATTGAGGCTAATCATGCGACCCTTGCAGGCCACAGTTTTGCCCATGACCTGAGAACAGCTGCAGATGCAGGTTTACTGGGAAGCATAGATGCCAATCATGGCGAATCGCAAAATGGTTGGGACACAGATAATTTCCCAAGCAATCTCTATGAAGCGATTGAAGCAATGATAGTTGTATTGGAATCAGGAGGTTTGGGATCAGGAGGTTTTAATTTTGATGCTAAACTTCGCCGTAACTCAACAGATCTGGAAGATCTTTTTATTGGGCACATAGTTGGTATGGACACTTTCGCCAGGGCTCTTTTAATAGCTGATAAACTGTTAAATGAAAAAAGAATTATGGATTTCAGAGATAACAGATACTTATCCTTTAAGGAAGGAAAAGGCTTAGAGTTTGAAAACGGAAAACTTAGCATCGAAGACCTTGCATCCCTTGCTGATAATATCGGAGAGCCCGAACTGCAGTCGGGCAAACAGGAATTAATTGAATCAATAATTAATTCGGCTATCTAAAATATTATAAAAGCATCTGTTAAAAGATGTTAAGAATCTTTTACTTCCATCGTTAAGCATAATTATTTATGCCAATTTTGGATATGAATAAACCAGATCTAATTATGAAAAACAAAAAATTGATCACCATTACCAGCCTGATAATTGTTTTTGCGTTAAGCCTGTTTAGCGCTAATGCCCAGCAATTCAGACGCGGTGCCAACCAAGGTATTTCCTGGGCTGATGACAGTCATTATTATCAAACTCAAAAGGACAAAAACGGAGAAGATGTATTAATGCTAGTTGATGCAGCTACCGGGAAAGCAAAGAAAGCGAAAGATAAGCCTGAAGGTTATTCAAGACCAGACGCGCGTGTTGCAGTAAGTGATGGAAATATCTATCTCACAAACAGGGAAGATGACACCAAGAGGCAGCTCACAGCCAATCCTGGGCTTGAAAGAAACCCCACATTCTCCCCGGATCAAAAAAGGATAGCCTTTACCCGGAACCATAACCTATTTGTTATTGACGTCGAAACCGGCTTGGAGAGAGCTCTAACATTGGATGGTGACAGTCTGATTTACAACGGCTATGCCTCTTGGGTATATTTTGAAGAAATATTAGGAAGAGGCTCGAGGTATGCTGCTTTCTGGTGGTCTCCTGATGGCAAAAAATTAGCTTTTCTAAGGTTCGATGATCATCCAGTACCACTATTCACATTGATGAGAGCAGACAGTCTTCATGGTGCTCCCGAATTTACAAGATACCCTAAACCAGGTGATCCTAATCCAAAAGTTAAGCTTGGCATTGCCGATGTTGAGAGCGGTAAAATTGCCTGGGCTGATTTTGATGAGGATGTTGATCAATACATAGCATGGCCATTCTGGAAGCCTTCCAGCGATGAGATGCTTATTCAGGTTCTTAACAGAGACCAGAACCACATGCAGTTTTTCATGGTTAATCCTGATGATGGCTCTGTTCGAAAGATTTATAACGAAGAGAGAAAAACCTGGATCGATTTTAATGAAGATATCACGATTCTTAGTGATGGCTCAGGTTATATTCTGAGAAGTGCAAAAAGCGACTGGATGAATCTTTATTATCATGACTGGAATGGTAAATTAAAAGCACAACTAACGGATTTTAATTTCCGGGTAAACAGGCTTAATAAAGTTGATGAGGACAATGGTCTTGTATATTTTACGGCCACCGGAGAGAATTCTGTTGAAAGTCATTACTATAAAGTGAATCTGGATGGATCAGGATTGGTTCAGTTAACAGATGGTCCAGGATCACACAGCGTTAACATGTCAACCAATGGATCCTACCTTATTGACACATGGCAAAGTGTTTCTCAAGCCCCAATTATCGAATTACGAGATAGTAAGGGAGACCTTGTTAGGGTAATTGAAAAGACAGAATTCACTTACGACCCCTCTAAGCATACTAAGACAGAAATGCTTAGGATACCAACTCCTGATGGGTTCAATTTACCTGCCACTATTACATACCCTCTTAACTTCGATCCAAGCAAAAAATACCCTGTTATTTTCACTATCTATGGAGGACCTGATGCTGGTGGGGTTACAAACCGATTCAATAGCAGGCCGAACTGGAACGCCGAGAACGGAATTATCACCTTCAATATTGCGCACAGAGCTTCTGGCCACTTTGGTAAAAAAGGATTGGATTATATGTGGAGGAATCTCGGTAAATGGGAGATGCTTGATTATGCAGAGGGTGTAAAATGGCTGAGGGCTCAAGCATTTGTTGATCCCGATCGCATGGGTATTACTGGTGGATCTTATGGTGGTTATACTACCGCAATGGCTTTAACTTCAGGAGCAGATTACTGGACACATGGAATTGCAAACTTAAGTGTTACAAGCTGGGCATTGTACGATAATGTTTATACAGAAAGATTCATGGATACTCCCGAGCAAAACCCGGAGGGGTATAAAGCAGGATCCGTTATGAATCATGCCGACAAGCTGGTTGGAAAACTAAGAATTGTGCATGGCGAGATGGATGATAATGTGCATATGCAGAACTCCTTACAGCTTGTCAGCAAGCTTCAGGATCTGGGAAAAGAGTTTGAATTTATGATCTATCCAAACGGTCGCCATGGATGGGGAGGAGAAAAAGCAACCCATAATATGAACGAACAGCATAAATTCTGGATGAAGAACTTTTTCGGGGAGTAGAATCGTAATTTCACCTATCCCCCAAACCCCCTTTCCTTAAAAGGTAAAGGGGGCTTTTTTTTCGCCAGCACATCCACGTGCCGTACTATCTACGAGCTTCAGCCCAAGCCACCCAAATTCCCTGAGCTCATCATCAAAACAACACCTTCTTTTTTGCTTAAGCCGTCATACCATTTCTGGAGGCCATTTACATCTGATAAAACGATAAGCCCCTCTCTTTCAAAGGCTTTTAGTATATCCTGATTTGTGATTTCCGGAAGTTTCTTGTGCCTCACAACATCAGGATTAAAGAAAACAACGGCTTCATCAGCCTTATCCATAGCACCAGAATATTGAGGAAGAAAATTCTTATTAAGACTGCTGAAGGTGTGTAATTCCAGACAGGCGTATAACTTTTTATCAGGATATTGTTCTTTAACAGCCTCAACGGTAGCTTTTACCTTTGAAGGAGCATGAGCAAAATCCCTAAAAACGATCTTTTGATCATCAGAAAATAATATCTCCAGTCTCTTTCCAGCTCCCCTAAATGATCGCATCGCTTGTACAAAGCTTTGCTTTGATATATCTAATCGCTTGCAAATCTCCCAGGCACCCGCCATATTCTGAAGATTGTGTTTCCCGAAAACAGGGATTAAAACCTTTTCATCGCCCAGAAACAGATAAGTTTGACCATTGCTGATTTCTGCTTTCATAATATCATAGGGAACTGACTCAATATCCTTGCGTAGATTGCTGGAAATTTCCCTGAGCACTTCATCTCCTATATAATAAATAAAGCTCCCATCCCCCTCTATCTGATCCGCAAAAATCCTAAACTGTTCCTTATAACCCTCCCAGGTAGGAAATACATTCATATGATCCCATGCAACACCTGTTACCATAGCCAGATGCGGATGATAAAGATGAAATTTTGGTCTTGGATCAAGAGGGCTCGTCAGGTATTCATCACCCTCAAAAACAGCTATCTCACTCTCAGGCGAGAAATCAACCATTGTTTCATAACCTTCAAGTGAAGACCCAACAAGGTAATCATGTGGGATGCCCAGGAATTTCAAAACATGCATTATCATTGCAGTGGTAGTTGTTTTCCCATGACTGCCTCCGACGACTATCCTTTTTTTATTCTTGGTTTGTTCAAACATGAATTCAGGGAAAGAATAGATTTTTACTCCAAGGTCTCTCGCCTTTATCAATTCGGGATTATCAGCTCTGGCATGCATCCCCAAAATAATAATTTCCAGATCCGGAGTGATGAGTTTATCATTCCATCCTTCTTCATCCGGAAGCAGTGAGTGTTTTTGAAGGTTCGACCTTGCAGGATCAAAAATTTCGTCGTCCGATCCTGTTACTATATGCCCTTGCTTATGAAGTGCAATAGCCAGATTGTGCATGATTGCTCCACCAATTGCAATAAAATGTATCCTCATAGAGATAAAATTTGGCCTGAATTTATGAAAAAACGAGGAGGCCTTTAATATCATTGTTAATTTTGGGAGATGAAATGATCATCGTAAATTAACAATAAACTCATTTGCAATAACTTTCATGAAATTATTCTCTTTTAATATAGCCAACTTCAAAGTTGATGGAGGTGCAATGTTTGGGGTTGTACCACGACTGATTTGGTCGAGATATGTAAGTCCAGACGAACAAAATCTTATTCCCCTTGCCCTTAGATCATTACTTATAGAAACTAACGACCGTCTGATATTAATTGATAATGGTATTGGTAGCAAACAAGATGAGAAGTTTCTCCGACATCTAAATATTTTTGGCGGGAGTGGTTTAGAAGGTGGAATAAATGGTTCAGGCTTTTCTATGCTGGATATTACTGACGTGATACATACTCATCTGCATTTTGATCACTGCGGTGGGGGGATAATAATTGATGAAAACAATAATTTTCAGGGAGCCTTCCCCAACGCAAAATATTGGGTTAGTCGGCTTCAGTGGGAAAACGCCATGAATCCAAATGCCAGAGAGGCAGATTCCTTTCTTGAAGAGAACTTATTGCCGATACGAGACCTGGGATTATTGAATTTCATTGAGGGAGAAGGAGAATTTGCACCAGGTGTTGATCTAAGGATAGTGCACGGTCATACTCCCGGACAAATAATACCGATAATAAGATATCATGACAAGACCTTGGTTTTTGGGGCTGATCTATTCCCCATGGCTGCGCATATTCCTATCAAATATAATATGGCTTATGACCTGGAAGTACTCAAAACCATGAAGGAAAAAGAATTATTTCTTGATGAGATCTGTTCAGGTGGGTATACAGTCTTTTTTCAGCATGATACTAAAAACGAATGCGGTACGGTAAAAATAGGAAAGAGAGGTTACCAGCTTGATC
>CAYUNU010000100.1:0-2459 GCA_964446195.1 uncultured Porphyromonadaceae bacterium
TAATTTCCCAATAATTTTTTTGGTACTAGAGCTTTTTGCTCTTCTTTTGGTGGTCAAAAACAATCCGATCCCACATTCAAGGGCGTTTTCCGGTATTCAAAATATTAATGGTTTCTTGTTTGAGAAAAGTTATGGATTACGACAGTATCTTGATTTAAAGAATGAGAACTATTTACTGGCTAAGGAGAACTCGCGGTTGAGGAGTCTGGGCGTTTTGCCTCTTGGGATTGAACGGCCTTTTGATGGGATATCTTATAGCTCTGAGAGGCCTGTATCATTTGAGTATATGACGGCCAGGGTAATTAATAATTCGGTTAACAAGCAATCAAATTATTTAACTCTTGATAAGGGATCGCTATCAGGTGTTTTACCTGATATGGCTGTTGTGGCGCCTGATGGAATTGTAGGGGTTGTAAAGAATGTTACGGCTCATTATTCAACAGTAATTCCTGTTCTGAATAAAAAGCTGCAGGTAAGTGTAGTTCATAAGAAAACGGGTTATTTTGGGTCTCTTGCATGGGATGGGAAGGATTTTAAGCAAGCCAATGTGAATGAGATTCCTATTCATGTAGGTATGTTGCCGGGGGATACAATTGTCACAAGTGGTTACTCGGCATTATTCCCTCCTGGAGAGATGGTTGGCCAAATTCTTAGTATTGAGGATCAAAAGGGAGGAAGTTTTCGTACTTTGAGGATAGCTCTAAGTACAGATTTTAAAAGATTGTCGCGTGTGTATATTATCCACAACCGTGGAAGAGAAGAAAGGCTAAACCTTGAATTGTTGAACGATGATCAATAATATTATCAAGATAGTTGCGTATTTTCTGGTTCTGATACTTATTCAGGTCCTGGTGCTTAATAATGTCCAGTTGTCGGGCTATGTAAACCCTTATATTTATGTATTATTTATCCTGATTTTGCCTCTTGAGACACCTGGCTGGATGTTGTTACTATCTGCTTTTTTCATGGGTTTGTTTATTGACATTTTCCCTCAGGGGATTCCTGGAGCTGGAAGTACACTTGGTATGCACACTGCATCGACCTTATTAATGGCGTTTTTACGACCCTCTGTTTTACGATGGATAAACCCCAGGGGTGATTATGAGAAGGGTACTGAACCGGGTGCCAAAGATTACGGTTTTCCCTGGTACTTTCTTTATTCAGTTATTTTGGTAGGTATTCATCACTTTGTTTTATTCTTTCTTGAGGATTTTAGTCTTCTGCACTTTTTTCATACTTTTCTAAGGTTTGCGCTCAGTCTTCTTTTTACCTTATTGTTGGTATTTATCTGGGAAGGGTTTAGGTATCGTCCACGTTTAAGCTGATAGGTTTTGAGAAATCAATTTGTTAACAGGAAATATGCGGTTGGAGGTATTATTGTTCTAGCAAGCTTTGTTTTGCTAGTGAGATTGTTTTTGTTGCAGGTTGTTAACCCGGGTTATAAAATTTCAGCAAACCGCAATTCCAGGCAGCGTCAGGTTGAGTTTTCTGCCAGAGGTTTGATATATGACCGTAATGGGAAGGTTCTTGTTTATAATCAGCCGGCCTACGATCTCATGATTACACCGCGAGAAGTAACAGGGTTTGATACCACAGAGTTGTGTGTTTCTCTGGACATAAGTAAAGAGGAGCTTGTTCGAGGAATAAAAAAAGCCAGGACTTATTCTACATTTTTGCCATCTGTTCTGGTTGGTCAGATTTCCCCTGAACGCTATGCAAGTTTGCAGGAGAAGATGTATAAATTCAAAGGTTTTCGTGTTCGAACCAGGATGGCAAGGGCTTATGATCAGCCTATTGCATCGCATGTTCTTGGTTATTTGGGTGAGGCTAGCAGGGGTGATTTGACTGATGATACCTACTATTCGCTTGGGGATTATCTGGGTAAGGCAGGTCTTGAAAAGCAGTACGAAAGAGAATTACGGGGCACGAAGGGGATTAATTATGTGTGGGTGGATGTACATAACAAGGAGCAGGGTAGCTACGAATCGGGACGGTACGATACCCTTGCTCAGCCTGGTAAGACAATGGTAACAAGCATCGATGCGGATTTGCAGGCTTATGGGGAGAAGCTGATGGCTCATAAAGTTGGTAGTATTGTTGCAATTGAACCGTCATCCGGAGAGATTTTGGCAATGATCTCTAGTCCGGGATTTGACCCAGGGACGCTTGTTGGAAGGAAGCGGACAGTTAATTATGTTGAACTATCGAATGATAGCCTGGATCCAATGTTTAACAGGGCCACACGGTCGCGTTATGCACCCGGATCTATATTCAAAATTGTACAGGCTTTAATTGCTCTGGATATGGGTTTGATTGATGCGGGTACTGGTTTCGAATGCAATAAGAGCTTGATAGGATGCCATAATCATCCTGAGGCAACGAATGTTAAGAAAGCCATTCAATATTCCTGTAATCCATATTTTTTTCAGGTTTATAAGCGAATTATTCTCAATCCTAAA
>CAYUNU010000100.1:2559-10236 GCA_964446195.1 uncultured Porphyromonadaceae bacterium
CGTGGTTTTTATTATATTCCTCATTTCATAAAAAGCATTGAAGGGCAGGATGATATTCCTGCAGAGTTTAAAGAGAAGCATGTTACCAGGGTGAACAGTGAATATTTTGACCTTGCTGTACAGGCTATGTATGATGTAATTTGGGAGCCCAGTGGTACCGGTTATAGAGCCAGGATTCCCGGAATAGAAATTTGCGGAAAAACTGGTACGATAGAAAATGGTGCAGAAGAGGATCATTCTGGGTTTTTTGCTTTTGCGCCTAGAGAAAATCCCAGGATAGCTTTGGCCGTATATGTTGAAAATGCTGGAGGAGGAGGAACCTGGGCTGCACCAATTGCCAGCCTGATGACTGAGAAATATCTCAAGGGTAGTGTTAGTCAGATTGAAAAGGAAGAAAGGATATTAAATTTACAATTTTATTGATGGCGGACCTGCGTTCAAATTTTTGGGCACGATTAGATTGGATTAGTCTGGGAGCCTATTTGCTTTTGGTCTTTCTTGGGTGGATAAGTATTTACTCTGCAACGTTTGAGGAGGGTCAAGAATTCCAATTATTTAATTTCTCCGTCAGGTATGGTAGGCAACTCCTATTTATTTTGGCTGCTTTATTAATTGGAGTAATAATTCTTATTATAGATTCTAAATTTTGGGCATTCTTTGCTTATCCTGTTTATGGGACAATGATTTTTCTTCTCTTGGTGGTATTGGTAGTCGGCACGGAGATTAATGGGGCTAAGTCGTGGATTATTTTTGGGCCTTTCAGCTTACAGCCTGCGGAGTTTGCCAAATTTGGTACAGTTCTGGCACTATCAAAATTATTGTCCACATTTAATTTCAAGATTCATGATTTAAAAAGTATTTTTTACCTGGCGGGGCTTATTGGATTGCCTGCAGTGCTTATTTTTGCGCAAAATGATACTGGCTCTGCTCTCGTTTATCTTTCTTTGCTATTAGTCCTTTTTCGAGAGGGCTTGACACCCATTTTTTTAATTCTTGGTTTTGCTGCTATAATTTTGTTTTTCCTGACTTTAGTTCTCCCATTGATTAGTCTTGTTTTGATTATTACTGTTCTGGCAGTTCTTTTGACAGCTATTTTCCAAAAGAATTTCTGGTATTTATTAGTTGGCCTAATCATTCCCGGTGGATTTTTCGCCCTGCTGTTTTTCTTACTTAAGTTGACTGAGACCTCCATGGTTTTAAGCAGTCAGATATTAATAAGCGGTTTTCTTTCTGCCCTTACAGCTTTCTTGATTGTTTACAAGAATAGACTGCGCAACTTGTATCTCATTATTCTTGTCTGGTTTGGCTCATTAATTTTTATTAGTTCAGTTGATTTTGTGTTCAACGAAATATTAGAACCTCATCAGAAGTCGAGAATCAATGTTGTTTTGGGTTTGGAAAGTGATCCATTAGGCAGAGGGTATAATGTTAATCAGTCAAAGATTGCTATTGGGTCTGGGGGTTTATTTGGTAAGGGATACACTAAGGGGCCACAAACACAGTTAGATTTTGTGCCGGAGCAGAGCACTGATTTTATTTTCTGCACAGTTGGAGAGGAATGGGGGTTTGTTGGCAGTTTAGTTATTCTAATTCTTTTTGTAGGATTATTGTTAAGGCTTATTTTCCTGGCTGAAAGGCAGCGATCACCATTCTCACGCGTGTTTGGTTACGGGCTTGTTTCCATATTGTTTTTTCATTTTATTGTTAATATTGGTATGACCATTGGGATAGTCCCGGTTATTGGAATTCCGCTTCCATTTTTCAGCTATGGAGGGTCTTCTTTATGGGGTTTTAGTATCTTGATATTTGTCTTTCTACGATTAGATACAGATAGGTTCACTGTTGTTGGATAATCTGTTGTCAATTCATTTTGAATTGGCTGTTGATTTTGTTAATTTCGCACTCCCAAAAGCTTTTAAGGATGTTCTGCCTTGAGCAGTTTTCTTCAGTTCGGCAGAGTCATCCAACATGTTGAAAAACTTAGGTTAAGTTCAGGCCAAAACAATGGAAGTTTGAATTTTTAGCAAGGCTACTGATAGACTCAGTTCTTTTTGCTTGTCTTAATCATAGAAAATGATGGATTAAAATGAGATATCGACTATATACCGCACAAAACTATCGTAAAATACCGCAGATCAGTCGCTTGTCAGATGAACAAATGTTTGATATTGATGTGGTTAGTAGTGTACTGCCTTTCAAGACTAATAATTATGTGATTAGGGAGTTAATCGATTGGGATAATTTTGAGGAAGATCCTCTTTTTCGACTTACCATACCACAAAAAGGTATGTTAAGTAAGGAGCATTTTAACACTATTGCCGGAATGCTTAAAAAGGGTGATGACAGAATTGACATAATGAAAGCAGCCCATGAGATTCGTTTGCAATTAAATCCTCATCCAGCAGGGCAGTTGGAGTATAATGTTCCTGTTCATAAAGGTAACAGGATGATAGGGATACAGCATAAGTATCAGGAAACGATGCTATTTTTCCCAAAACAGGGTCAAACATGTCATGCCTACTGCACCTTTTGTTTCAGGTGGCCTCAGTTTACTGGTATGGATGATCATAAATTTGCCATGAAGCAGGCCAGTCTGCTGGTAAATTACTTAAAAAGTCATCCTCAGCTAACGGATGTTCTTATTA
The DNA here is from genome assembly GCA_964446195.1 of uncultured Porphyromonadaceae bacterium. Taxonomy (GTDB): domain Bacteria; phylum Bacteroidota; class Bacteroidia; order Bacteroidales; family UBA12481; genus JAUVKA01. The sequence goes on from CAYUNU010000100.1 coordinate 5,205, forward strand.
CTGGTGGTGATCCCATGGTTATGAAAGCTGAGCATTTGGATTCTTATATCTCTGCAATATTGGATGCAGATATTGACCATATTAAGTCTATACGTATTGGGACAAAATCTCTATCATTTTGGCCATACAGATATATTTCAGATCCAGACGCTGGTGACATTCTGAATATTTTCAAGAAGGTAGTAAAAGCAGGTAAGCATCTTGCATTGATGGCTCATTTCAATCATCCAAACGAGCTAAAGACTGAGCCATTGCGGCAGGCTATAGCCAGGATACAGGAGACCGGTGCTGTTATTCGTTCCCAAAGTCCAGTTTTACAGCACATTAATGATGATTCTGAGACTTGGTCGAAGATGTGGAATGAGCAGCTTAGGCTTGGTATTGTACCATATTACATGTTTGTGGCTCGTAATACAGGAGCACAGGAATATTTTGCTGTTCCTCTTGCCAGAGCTCTAGGAATTTACAGAGAAGCCTATAAAAACATGAGTGGCCTGGGCAGAACGGTTCGTGGCCCAAGCATGTCTGCTGCACCTGGAAAGGTAGCTATAGATAGTATCCTTGAATTAAATGGGGAGAAAGTATTTCTCATGCATTTCATTCAGGGGCGGAATCCTGATTGGGTTAACAAGCCATTCTTTGCAAAATATGATCCTGAAGCCATATGGCTTGATGATCTGGTTCCTGCTTTCGGTGAGAATGAGTTTTTTTATCAGAAAGAGTACAATTTGCTTACGAGTGAATAATCTTTAGGATTAATGATTTAGGATCATTTTCACGATAAAAATCATGTATGCCTTTGTTGTAAAAACATATATTTGTTCTTGTCAAAAACAATAACAAAACTTAAACGGAGGTTTTATGAAAAAGAAAAGGGTCATTATTATCGGTGCTGCCGGTAGGGATTTTCATAATTTCAATACATATTTCCGGGATCAGGACGAGTATGAAGTAGTTGCTTTCACAGCAGCTCAGATTCCTGATATTGATGGGAGGAAATATCCGGCTGAACTTGCCGGGGAATTGTATCCTGATGGGATTCCAATTTATGCCGAGGAGGAGTTAGTTGGTTTAATTGAAGCAAATGAAATCGATACTTGCGTCTTTTCCTATAGCGATGTTCCATATGACAGGGTGATGAGTCTTAGCTCAGTGGTAAATTCTTCTGGTGCAAGCTTTGTCCTTCTTGGACCTCGCCATACAATGTTAAAAAGCACTAAACCAGTAATATCAGTTGTTGCTACACGCACTGGCTGCGGGAAAAGCCAAACTTCTCGTCGGGTTATTGAAATTTTGATGGAGAAAGGTTTAAATGTAGTTGCTGTTCGCCATCCCATGCCATATGGTGATTTGGTTGCCCAGAAAGTACAGCGATATGCTGAGGTTTCCGATTTGGAAAGGCATAAGTGTACTGTTGAGGAGATGGAAGAATATGAGCCACATGTTGTTCGTGGAAATGTTATATATGCGGGAGTTGATTATGAGGCTATTCTGCGCGAAGCAGAAAAAGATCCTAAGGGTTGCGATGTGATTTTATGGGATGGTGGAAATAACGATTTTTCTTTTTACAAGCCTGATCTTACTATCACTGTTGCTGATCCTCACCGTCCGGGTCATGAAGTATATTACTATCCAGGGGAGGTTAATTTAAGGCTGGCAGATGTTGTTGTTATCAACAAGATGGATACAGCAGATCCTGAGGGTATTCAGATTGTAAGAGAAAATATTGCTGATTGCAATCCTGGAGCTATTGTTGTTGATGCAGCATCTCCCATATCCGTTGAGGATCCCGATGTGATTCGTGGCAAGAGGGTGTTAGTTGTTGAAGATGGCCCTACACTGACACATGGTGAAATGACGATGGGAGCTGGAACAGTTGCAGCCCAGAAATTCGGAGCATATGAACTTGTAGATCCCCGGCCGTTTACAGTTGGAAAACTTTCTGAAACTTTTGAGACATATCCCGACATAGGGATTTTACTTCCAGCGATGGGTTATAGCCCTGAGCAGCTCAAAGATCTTGAAACAACTATTAATAACACAGATTGTGACTCGGTTATTATTGGGACACCGATCGACTTGAACAGGATTATTGATATCAAGAAACCTAATACCAGGGTTTTTTACGATCTTCAAGAGATAGGAAAGCCTGATCTCGCTGGTATTCTTGATGAGTTTGTGAAAAAAAACAACTTAGTCTAATCAATTAATAATGATAATAAAGCCGCTCTTTTTTGGGGCGGCTTTTTTTTATCTTCGCTGATTATATCAACTAAAGACAATGGTTTTTAGCAGTAGCCTTTTTCTGTTAATTTTTTTCCCGGCCTTTCTCCTGGTTTATTACCTGGCAGCTAAGTCATGGAAGAATATTGTCGCATTAAGTTTCAGCGTTTTTTTCTATATGTGGGGTGCACCTCTGTTCATTTTTATGGTAAGTGGGTCCATTATTCTGGATTTCTACATCATACGATTGATGGACAAAGAAAAGGGCAAGAGAAAAAGGTGGTGGCTGGCTGCTTCGATTTTTCTTAATGTAGGTCTTTTGTTGTATTTTAAGTATGCTAATTTCCTGGTAGATAATGTTAACAGCCTGTTAGAAGCGTCTGGTGCCAAAGGGTTTGATTGGATTAAGGTTGCTCTTCCCATAGGTATCTCTTTCTTTACATTTCAGAAGTTAAGCTATTCTATTGATGTTTACAGAAAGGTTCATAGTCCTTTAGACAGGGTATGGGACTACGCCTTATACATAATCCTGTTTCCGCAATTGATAGCCGGTCCTATTGTACGCTATCATGAAATTGCTGATCAGATCAAGGATCGATCACATCAGGAAACAGCAGATAACAGGCTACTTGGCTTGTTTAGATTCATCATAGGTTTATCCAAGAAGGTTTTGATTGCCAATGTTCTTGGGGCTGAGGTAGACAGGATATTTAGTTTGCCCGAGACAGCCTTGACTACGCCAGTTGCCTGGGTTGGTATCATTGCTTATTCATTTCAGATCTACTTTGATTTTTCGGGTTACTCAGATATGGCGATTGGTATTGGTAGGATGATTGGGTTTAAGTTTCCCGAGAATTTTAACAACCCGTATATATCTAGGAATATAACAGAATTTTGGCGTAGATGGCATATGACTCTGGGACGATGGATGAAAGATTATCTTTATATACCACTGGGTGGTAGCAGGGTAAAGACTAAACGCCGATTATTTTTCAACCTATGGGTAGTTTTTTTGATATCAGGGTTATGGCATGGGGCTGACTGGAATTTTATTGTTTGGGGAGCTTTTCATGGTTTGTTTCTGGTTCTTGATCGCATATTTCTTGATAAACTAAGCAAGAGGATGGGGCAAATTCCCTCTGTGGTTTTAACTTATGTTATTACTCTTATAGGGTGGGTTTTATTTAGGGCCGAGAGTTTTGGTCAGGTTGGGTTTTATCTAAAAAGTATGTTCAGTTGGAATACTGAAGGACCATCGTTTAATCCCGGGGCCCATTTTTGGACCATGCTTGTTGTAGGGGCTTTATTCTCATTTTTTGCCTTGCGTAAAGGTATAGAAAGTTGGCAGAATAAGTTTCTTGATGAGCTACCTTCGGGTGGATCGGCTATAGTTAGAGGTGGTGTGTCCTTATTATTTCTGGTGATATGTCTGGCTTATATTACTTCATCAGGATTTAATCCATTTATTTATTTCAGGTTTTGATGAGAAAATGGATTAGAGATATTGTTTTTGTTTTGATGGTGTTTATCTTTTGCCTTCCGCTTATTCAGCAGAGCACAAATTTCATCAGGATAAAGGAATTGCATAAGGCTGGATTACCATCTTCTTATCCTGTTTTTAGCCTCAAGTCCTGGGTGGATGGTTCATTTCAGGAAGGAACGGAGCAGACAATTGAGCAGAGGGTTGGTTTTAGGCCTATTTTAATCAGGATTAAAAACCAGCTTGAGTATTCTTTATTCAGGAAAGCTAATGCCAGAGGTGTTATTGTGGGCAAGAAGAGGTATTTGTTTGAGGAGGATTATCTGAGGGCTTATAATGGTGGAGATTATCCGGGTGACTGGTTTTGGAAAGAGAAATTCAGGAGGGCTGGTTTGGTGATGGATACCTTGCTGAATCTGGGAGTGAAGACTGCGGTGGTTGTGGAGCCAAGTAAAGCAAGTTATTACTCAGAATTTATTCCTGATGATTATATTAGGGATTCTGCTGGATTTAAAAACAACTACAGAAGTATTGTTCAAGGTTGTAAAAATGAGCATATTCCTGTACTGGATCTATATTCGTATTTCAATGGGCTTAGGGATCAGGCTACTTATCCTTTGTTTCCCAAAGGTGGAATTCACTGGTCGTATTATGGTATGCTAACAGCCATGGATACCTTGCTCCCTCTCGTTGAGATGTGGACGGATAAGAAAGTCCCGGCGATTTCATATCCTGATCTTAGGCCAGAGGCTGAATTAAGGGGTACTGATGGTGATCTAGCCGATCTCATGAATCTTTTGATCGAACCATCGCATCCCGATATGACATATCCTGATATTGGATATCAGCAGGTTACTGATTCGCTTAAGCCCAGGGTACTTGCAATTTCCGATAGTTTTTACTTTAATATTCTTAATTCAGGGATACCTGATAGTGCCTTTTCCAACACAGCTTTCTGGTACTACAATGTTGAGATATATCCTGAGACTTGGTCGAGCAGAAAAGATACCAGTATGATTGATTTCAGGGCGGAGATTGAAAGCATGGATTTGGTTATGATAATGATCACAGAGAGGTTCTTTTATAAGTTTGCGTGGACTTTTTTCGACAGGCTATTTGATATTTATTATCCGGAAGCTGCTGTCGATTACAGGTATCATTATACCAGCAGGGTGATGTCGCATTCTTTGTGGTTCGATCAGGTAGTTGAGCAGTCGGCTAATGAGGGAAAATCTCTTGAAGAGGGTTTGGAGGATCATTCGGGTTATCAGTTCTGGCAGGATGAGCAAAAGGGTTTATTAGTAAAAAACCAGTCGTACTATGAAATGA
>CAYUNU010000101.1:0-10227 GCA_964446195.1 uncultured Porphyromonadaceae bacterium
TATGTGGCAATATTGTTGAGCTTCTCCATGTTGGAGGAGGAACACTCGTTTGCTGTGGCCAGGACATGAAGCTTCTGGAAGAATCAACCGCTGATACTTCTACTGAAAAACACGTACCCTTTATCGAAAAAACTGATCTCGGTTATAAGGTTAAGGTTGGGCAAAATCAGGATCACCCAATGATGGATGCACATTCAATTCTATGGATTGAGCTACACACAACAAATGCCGAGTACAGAGTTTATCTCAAGCCAGGTGATAAACCTGAAGCAGAATTCCCTATCGGACACGATCAGGAAGTCATATACGCCAGAGAATACTGTAACCTTCATGGTTTGTGGAAAGGGAAAAATTAAGATTTCCCACCTAAGAATTATGGATTTGGATGAAAGATAATTATTAAAACAATAGATTATGTTAAGTAAAAAAATGCAAGATGCTCTTAACGAGCAAATTAATGCCGAGATATGGTCAGCCTACCTATATTTATCAATGTCGGCATATTTTGAAGATCAAAATCTCCCCGGATTTGCCAACTGGATGAAAACTCAATGGCAGGAAGAGATTTCTCATTCAATAAAAATGTTTGATTATATCAATGAAAGAGGCGGAAGAGTTCTGCTTAAGCCTATTGCTGAAGTTAAAACAGAATGGAACAATGCGATTGAGGTTTTTACTGAAACTCTTGAGCACGAAAGACTTGTAAGCTCTCTAATCAACAAACTTGTTGACATTGCAATCAGTGAATCAGACCACGCAACCAACAATATGCTGCAATGGTTTGTTGCTGAACAAGTTGAAGAAGAAGCAACTGCAGAAAGTCTGCTCGAACAATTAAAAATGATTGACGGATTTGGGCATGGAATGCTTATGCTCGACAGGGAATTAGCACAACGTACCTTCGTTGATCCAACTAAGGAAACTGAATAGTTATGGATAAATACAAATGTAATTCCTGCGGATACGTATATGATCCTGAGGCAGGTGATCCTATGAGTGGAATAGCACCAGGCACAGCATTTGAAGACCTCCCGGATGATTGGATTTGTCCATTATGCGGTGTGCGAAAAAGTGATTTTGTTAAACTGGAAGAGTAAGAAACGTATTGGATGAAAGCTGTAAAAGTTAAAGAAGGTATATACTGGGTTGGAGCTGTAGACTGGAATCTTAGAAATTTTCATGGTTACCTAACCCAAAGAGGATCGAGTTATAATGCCTATCTCATTATTGATGAAAAAATCACTCTGGTTGACACTGTAAAAGCAAGCATGCAAGATGAGATGATGAGCAGAATATCTTCTGTTATTGATCCCTCGCAAATTGATTATGTTGTGTGCAACCATGTTGAAATGGACCATTCCGGGGCATTACCAACATTGATGGAAAGAGCTGTGAATGCCTCTATCATTGCATCCCCTAAGGGTGTGACCGGACTAAAGGAGCACTATCGCCAAGAATGGGATTACAAAGCCATGGAGTCGGGAACAATAATGAACCTCGGTAAACGTAACATGCATTTCATTCTTACCCCAATGGTGCATTGGCCGGATAATATGATAGCATATCTGGGTGAAGACAAAATCTTGTTCTCCAATGACGCCTTTGGACAACATCTGGCCTCTTCAGAAAGATTTGATGACGAATATCCTTTCGACATCATTATGATGGAAGCCAGAAAATATTATGCCAACATTGTTCTTCCCTACTCTAATCAAGTTGAGAAAGCTCTGGTAGCAGCATCAGGATTGGATATTGAAATAATTGCCAATAGCCATGGTATAATATGGAGGAAGTATGTAAAAGAAATACTTGCTGCTTATCATGGCTGGGCATCCAATGAAACAGAGAAAAAGGCTTTGATAGTTTACGATACTATGTGGGCCTCAACACAGCAAATGGCGGTTAGTTTGCAGGAAACTTTTGAAACTCTTAATTACAAAACAGAGTTGCTAAGCCTCCAGCATAATCATATTTCCGACATTATGACCAGGGTAATTGGAGCGGAATATATTTGCTTCGGTTCCCCAACCCTCAATGGTAAGATGCTCCCAACTATGGCAGCTTTTCTGACCTACCTTTCAGGACTCGCTCCCAAGAATAGAAAAGCTATAGTTTTTGGATCCTACGGTTGGGGCCCAAAAAATATTGAAGATATGAGTCAAATTCTGGAGAAAGCCGGCTTTGAAGTTGTCGCCAAAGAGAAAATCAAGTACGTACCTACACCTGAGCTACTGACAGAAATGACAAATAGGATAAAAGGTATTATACAGGGATAAAAATATTTGTAAATCAGTAAGATAAAATTCTTTGAGCAAAATATGCCATTAACCCCATTCCTGTTTTGAGAGCTTCTTCATTAGCCTCAAAACGGGAATGGTGCACAGGGTAATTCTTGTCACGATCAGGGAATCCTGTACCTAAACGATAAAAACAAGCAGGGATAAATTGCGAATAACGAGCAAAATCCTCTCCAGTCATCCTGATATCCAGATCCTGGACCTTCTCTTCACCCAAATATTCTGAAGCCGAGGTATTGAGTTTCTCTGTCATGTTTTTGTCATTAATAAGACTGGGGTATCCACCAATAATCCTACAATTTACCTTTCCTCCCATGGACTCAACCATCCCATGAACCAAACTCTGGATTTCCTTTAATGCCCTGGATCTCCATTCCTCATCCATGGTGCGGAATGTGCCTTCCAAAAAAGCCTTCTCAGGAATCACATTAGTGGCTCCATTAGCTTCAAACTTGCCGAAAGACAATACAGTTGGGACATGGGAAGGTGCTTTTCGGCTGACTATCTGTTGAAGGCTGACCACCAGATTGCTGGCTATTAAAACCGGATCCACCAAGGTGTCGGGCATAGCAGCATGTCCACCAGTCCCTGTAACTTCGATATATACCTCATCAGTAGAAGCCATATATTGACCCGGGCGAAACCCAACTTCCCCGGCAGGCAGTTCGGGAAAAACATGCTGGCCAATAATATAATCCGGCTTTGGACTATCCAATAATCCTGATTTTATTATCCGATCAGCACCACCCGGCAACAATTCCTCTCCCGGCTGAAATATACAACGAACCTTTCCCGGAAGGTTATCCATAAACCCCTGAAGTATCCTGATTGTACCAAGCAATGAAGAGGTATGAATATCATGCCCACATGCATGCATTACACCATGATTCTTAGAGATATAAGGACTACTTAAATCCTCCTCAATAGGCAAAGCATCAATATCGGCGCGGAGCACTATATAGGGGCCATCTCCATACCCAATAAGATCCACATATAAGCCTGTCCCGGCAACATTAATTGGTTTTAATCCCCAGCCTTCTAGGACAGAACGGATAAAAGCCTGTGTTTTAAACTCTTTAAATGACAATTCGGGATATTGGTGTAACTTTCTCCTGATTAAAAGAATCTCTTCATAATACTTATCTGCCAAGGCCAATATTCTTTGCTTGTCCATAATGTTTAATTTTAAAAATCCAGACTTAAAGAAAAGTAAAAAATTCGTGGAAGAATAACATAATTCTCTATACCCCATGCCCAATCCAAACGGACATAATATCCTAGCAAGCGACTTCTGACACCAGCCCCAAATCCAGCAACGATTGGTTCATTGCTTTTTTCAATCTCTATGGTAAGCGGCCCGTTCTTTATTATCTCCCTGTTAAGGTGATTACTCTTGTCATATGGATTGGTGCCAGTCCAAGCTGTACCAATATCAAAAAAACCAACAATCTGAAAATTGGACAGAAAATCTGAATTGATAGGCCTGTTTGCGAAATATCTAAAAATAGGCCATCTGATTTCGGAATTAAAAAGTGCAAAGCTATTGCCATTTCTAATATTCTGAGTAAAGCCTCTCATATTTGTGGCCAGAGTCTGAAAAACAAAGGTTTGCGAAGTATCTATCGGAACGGAGTAATCGAAGGTCTCAACTTTCCTCGATAGGTTGGTCCAGTTATCTACACCTCCTAGATAATAAATCAACCGGCCACTCCCAAAAGAAGTACTGGTTGCAAAACGGTTTGCCCATATCAAGGTTCTATGAATTGGCTGATAATGTCGAATATCTGCCCCAACAATAAAAACATCAGAATAGTCACCGTTAACCTGCTGAAAATATTCACCAAAAACCTTTAAGCGTGTTCCGTTATAAAGATTTAAGGCAGGCTGCATAGTATTATCAAAAATATATTCCAATTTGGCTCCACCCCAGTATTTAACAATATTGTCGCGCATCAGATTCCTTTGATCTGTTGCAAGGAAAACATTGTTGTCATGCCTAAAACTGAATGTGCCTTTTAGTGCCATAACCTGACTAAAGGGATATTTCAGGATTAGGTAAGTCGATTGAGAGCTTGTTTTTAATAGTGAGGAATAATCAACTGTTGTTGATTGATAGGATTGTCGATGATAAACCAGCTCTTTATCAAGCCTCTTCTTTAAATTTTCAAAGCTTATTAGATATTCATTACTATTAAAATCTCCTCCAAGCCTCAACCCTGCTGTAATTTTATAATCTTCAAATAAATCCTGAGTCCCAACTTTAAACAACATATTAAATCCAGGATTATAATACACAGCTCCTCCTGTGAAAGGCTGATAAGACGCATTCAAAAAGCTAAAATCCACTTGAGATGCCAGATAATTCACATAGAAGGCCGGTTCATATATGCGAAGCGCCGGCAATTCAAATTTATTTCCTGTTAATGGATCAGAACGTTCAGCTTGAGGCGGCCCTCGACTTATCAATCTCTCCTTAATCTGCTTTTTCTCATCCTCAAAAATGTAATTATTAATATCTATCTTATTTTGATACTCCTTTAGAGAGTCTCCTTCGCCGATAGGACTAACTCTTCTCATTTCCATTGACTTGATCAAAAGATCTCTTTCCTTTTGTGCCTGAAGGCTATCTTCCTTTTCTAAGCGTTTCTCCTCATCTAAACTGTAACTTGTCCTGGGTAGTAGGCGTTTTTGATCCCCCTGCCCGGGAACAAGCTCCCGGCTTAAGTAATACTTGTTATTAAATAGCATGAACTGAGAAATACCACCACCCTTTTTGCTCGCATCATGGTTGATAATATTCCTGTTATATGACGATACAGGTGAAACTCTTGAGAAATAACGATAATGAGTAGTGGTATCTATAAAAGAAATAGTGCTGTCATACTTGGCTAGATACCTGTTGCGAATACCGCTGTCGTCGCCTAAAAAGAGGTATTGATTACTATTTATAGGGATGGGCTGAATTCGGTCGAAGTATTTGTTTTCTGCTAAACGTACCAGCTCATCTGACTTATTCTGATAATCATAGATAAAAATATCATAACTAAGCATCCGCTCTTTGTTATCCTCTTCTGCTTCAAGAGAATTACCCATACGGTTACTGGAAAAAACTATTTGCTTACCATTATTGGCAAAACGAGGATGAACATCATCTGCCTTATCATTCGTTATCTGCTCATTAGTATGAGCCACCAGATTATGAACAAAAATATCAGACTGTCCCTTCATAACACCAGATAACACAATTGACAAACCATCATCTGAATATGAGAAATCAAGCACTTTTTCAAATAATTTCAAGTCCTGATGTTCCCATTTGCGTGTAGACATCGGAAAAACACTGAACCTAACCAAACCCTTATGCTCTCTGGTCATCGCCAAAGCCTGACCGGAAGGATGCCATGCCAGTTTTGGATATGTATCGTCCTCTATCTGCTCTAGCTTCTCTCCTATTTTGAATATTTTTTTTGCTTTGCCTTTTTGATTATCGTAAAGAAAAACCTTGGCCTGCCCTTTCTCCATGCGAACAAAAGCAATCTTGCTACCATCAGGGCTAATGCTAGAACTTATGTATCGAATCCCTTTCTTATTCTTTAGCTTTACGTTACCGGATAAGGGATCACTTCCGGCATGTGCCTCCTCTGAATACCTTTCCCTAAAAAAATGCAACCATTCGTAGCTCAGACTTTTTAATGGAATTCCCAAAACATTAAGAAACCCGGCAGAGGTATTACGATTTATCTTTGTAAAATAAAGGATGGTCGGGATAATGGCATCTCCATAAGTTTGGGAAATAAAATACCAAATGGAATGACCGGCATAGGCAGCTTCCTCACCTGTAAGTTTTCCAAATTTCTCAAAGCTCCCAGATAAAATGCCATCTTTAACACGATTTTCTGTTTCAATATCCCAACCCTTTGATAAATAAGAAATCAAACCCTTTTGAAACCATTCAGGTATATTGATCAAAGTGGAACTAGCTAACCTATCTCTAACCGAACCCCCAAAAATCATCTCACCAAGTATGACCTCAGAAATCGCCCCACGGATCTGCTCATCCAGTTTCTCGTGATCGCCATCAAAGTACAGGAATACTTTGTTATCCAGAATTGGTGTCACACCACCAATATTCGTGCTTTCCTGGCCGGTGACAAGACCAATATTACTCTGCCTAAAATCACTCAGCTTATTAAATGCCAAAAAAATCATTCTCTTACTTAAAGAATATTCAAAATAATTCTCCAGTCGGCTTATTTCAGAAAATGCTTTTTCACCAACATACTCACCTAAATCCTGACCATTTGGCTGAAAATACACGTCAAAACGATTGAAACGGTAGAACGAATAGAAAAAATCACTCTCCAATATGTCACCGCGTGCATATTGGATTCTGTTCTTCCCAAATTGCATATGCAGACCATTGTAAAACTGCCCAAAAGCCTGGGAAGCAAACAGTAAAACAAACAAAGTGAAAACTATATTTCTACGCATCAACACCACTATTTAAGGAGGTAGCCACTACAAAAAAAATGCCAATCAATTTACATATTCTACACGGTATTTTCCGATTGTATGTATGAATTTATTAATTTTGACAAGAAATACACAGATGGTCCGCTTGGACTACCACCAAATAAATGATATGAAACGCTTAATTTTTGTCATTATTACGCTTGTAATAGCTCTCGGAGTAACACCCTCCCGGGCTCAATTTTCTGAAGCAACTATAACTTTCGACAATCTTAACCATAACTTTGGTAACATTAAGGAAGAAGCAGGTGTAGTTGAACACATATTTACATTTACCAATACAGGTACAGAATCTCTCCTATTGAATAATGTTCGCTCCTCATGTGGTTGCACAATTCCTGAATGGAGCAAAGAGCCAATCGCTCCAGGTAAAAGCGGCACTATAAAAGTGAGCTTTAATCCTTTAAGAAGGCCGGGTGCCTTCCGTAAATCAATTACGGTGCAGTCAAATGCAAAGGTTAAAACGACTGTTCTTTACATTGTAGGCATGGTGGAGCCAAAACCAAAAACAATCGCAGATGAATACCCAATCAAAATGGGTAACATCAGATTGTCATCCAATCACTTGTCAGTATCCAGAATACTTAACACCGAAAAGAAGTCTGCTTCGATAAATATCATTAATGACTCTGATCATAACATCAGGATAACTATTCCTGATTCACCTGAACATCTAACATTCTCAGTACAACCAGAAACCCTGCAACCAAAACAAAAAGGTAAAATAGTTGTAGATTTCGATGCCACTAAAATAAACGACTGGGGTTTTGTAAGCAGCCGAATCTATATCTATCTTGATGGAGCAAAATATACAGGCCAATTAATAGCTGCAAGTGGATCTATAGAAGAAGATTTCACACATTTGACTGCTGTGCAAAAAGCAAATGGTCCAAAAATGGTTCTGACTGAAGAAACATTTAATTTTGGCACTATAACTCAAGGTGCTGTTATAGAACATGATTTCAGTTTCAAGAATGAGGGAAAAGAACCTTTGGTTATTAGAAAAATCAGAACGACTTGCGGATGTACGGCATCAATCCCAAGCTCTATGGAAATAGCACCTGGCGGAGAAGAAAAATTTCATGTAACGTTCAATTCCAGAGCAAAAAAAGGGAAGCAGCTACAAACCATTACTATTATTACTAACGATCCCAATAAATCGACCCATCAGCTACACGTAGCCGGAACGGTTGATGTACCAGAAAAGTAATGGATAACAAAGGCGACAAGTCAACTCTTAAGGTAAACAAGGGTGTTGAGCAGCCGCCTTCTGTTCATCCCGGATCAGTACAAAGATTCAAATCCCAAAAGAAAGCATTGCTCACACCAGCAGAGTTTCTTTCAGGGATACTGAATGGAAACAGGACAATCTTATCACGAGCTATAACCCTTGTTGAGAGCCACTTGCCGGAGCACATGGCAATGGCTCAGGAAATAATAGCTCTTTGTCTACCATACACAGGGAAGAGTATACGGGTAGGAATAACAGGTGTTCCAGGCGTTGGTAAAAGCTCATTTATTGAAGCTGTTGGCAGTTATATTACACAAAAAGGTCATAAGCTTGCTGTGCTCGCCATAGATCCCTCAAGCGAGAGATCAGGAGGCAGCATTATGGGAGATAAAACACGAATGGAATCTCTTTCGGTCGACCCAAATGCCTTTATACGTCCATCACCATCAGCAGGATCATTGGGAGGGGTAGCAAGAAAAACCAGAGAGTCAATGCTCCTGTGTGAAGCTGCTGGCTTCGATGTTATTTTTATTGAAACAGTGGGAGTTGGCCAATCTGAGACTACCGTGCATTCAATGGTTGACTATTTTCTGCTCCTGATGTTGGCGGGAGCTGGAGACGAATTACAAGGCATCAAACGAGGAATCATGGAGATGGCTGATGTTATTGCTATTACTAAAAGCGATGGAGATAATATTCTGGCTTCCCAAAGGGCTAAAACGGAATATAAAAATGCCCTGCACCTATTCCCTCCTTCACAATCTGAGTGGACACCCCAAGTTACAACCCTCTCAGCACATGCAAATATAGGAATAGATGATCTTTGGAATCTAACGGAGCAGTATTTTGAATTTATTCGTAAAAACGGATTCCTGGAAAAAAACAGAAAAGAACAGGCTCGCACATGGATGTATGATACTATCCAAGCCCGACTGATGGACAACTTTAGGTCTGATAAGGAAATCCAAAGCAGAATTAAAGATGTTGAAACAAAAGTTATGAAAGGGGAGATTAGCTCATACGCCGGGGCAAGTGATCTTTTAAAGCATTACTACCGAAAAGATAATAGTGATTCTCCACTTACTTAAAAATGCTATTCTCCGGCAAGCTTTAGTCCTATATCAATATAAGAAGGTATGTCTGAAGGCATCATCACTTCAGTCATATCCTTACTGGTTTTATGCCCCAGCCTCACAATTATCACATCCCGATCGGGGATAATAAACACATACTGACCTTTTAATCCCCTCATTGAATAAACCACCATGCCTTGATGCTCATGAATCCACCACTGCCACCCATAATAATTAACACTATTGCCATTTTTATCTATCAGATGTTTGGCAGGTGTCAAAGCATTATCAAGATATTCCCCACTAATAAGCTGCTTATCTTTCCACGATCCATGGTTAAGTATAAGCTGACCAAAACGAGCAAAGTCGCGGGCATTAGAATTAAATCCAACAAAGGCTTTTTCTATTCCATTAACTTTATCAAGTGACCATAAAGCATCATGCTCGGATCCCATTGGCTTCCACAGATTAACCGATGTATAGGCACTTATCGACATGCCGGTGGCCTTTTCCAGAATTATTGCAAGTAACTGCGTATTACCATTTTTGTATTCAAAATGCTCCCCGGGAGGAAGCTCAAATTCTTGATTAACTGCCAATTCCCAGAGATTATCTCCGTAATATGACTTTGTCGATAGTGAAATGGGATTCCAATAAGAATCCTTCCAGCTAAGTCCTGAACTCATCTCCAGGAGGTGCCTGATTGTGAGCTCCGCAAGCTTGCCCTCCTTAAACTGAGGGATAAAATCACCAACCGGCTGATCAACGGATTTTATTCTTCCATGATCTATGGCAATCCCGATCAACAGGCTTACAATACTCTTAGACATTGAGAAAGCACCAGACAAGGAACCTGATGAGTATTGATCCCAATATTTCTCAAACATTATTGTCTTATTCTTTATAACCAAAAATGCTACGGATTCATATTCGCTTAACTTGCTCTCTATCCCCGGAGCTAGAACCCTGTTCGCTGAACCTGGCAATTCTTTCCACGGTTCTGCCGCACCAGCAATAATGGTCCTGTTATCAAATTTCGTATAATCATCAATATCAGGATAAAGATAAATAAGAGTATTTCCCAGGTACTGCGGGA
>CAYUNU010000102.1:0-7373 GCA_964446195.1 uncultured Porphyromonadaceae bacterium
TCAGGAAGGAAGCTTCAATACCGTCTTTTGCTTCATCGAAGCGTTTCAATTGGGCGTTACCAAACGCGTCATTTACTGCTTTTAATATACTATCCAACTGAAGTTTATCCGACTCACCGGAACTAACTGTCATAAACAGGTTATGAATGTTTTTGGGTTTAGAAATCACAAATCTTCCCCAGATAATCAGCATAGCTATTGCAAACCCCATTAGTGCGATAAGCCTTTGGTTTGCACCCATTACAAGCCCCATAGAGATAGCGAAAAACAGATATAAGAGTTCCTCTGGCTCCTTGATGGCAGCTCTGAACCTCACGATGGATAGAGCCCCAACAAGACCGAGGGAAAGAGCAAGGCTTGATTTAACTGTTACGATGATTATCATTGTTGTGAAAGAGAGCAGGACAAAATTCGCGGCGAAGCCTCTCCTGTTTGACAAACTTTTACCACATTTCCTATATGTAAATTCAAGTATTAGTCCTAAAAGAATCAATATAGCGGCATTAATCAGGAAATCAGGAATTGAAATATTAGAATTCTCCGTTATCAGGAACTTCTGAAATTGTCCCCATTTATCAGTTTGCATAATCCTTGTGTGTTAATTAATTCGCGAAAATAAATAAAATATATTTTATACTTAGTAGAACAGTTCCGCCAGCTTTGTTTCATTCCCCTGGATAATTGTTCCATTAAGGTTCAATTTTGAAAATCGTTCAATAAGAAATAAAGTTTTTGCACCATCGGAGTTGAACCCGCTTGTTTTAATGCTTGCCGGTCCGTACTCGGGTTTTTTCTGCAATGCCAATAAACCGTAATTCACCTGGTTAGCCGAACAGTTATCCAGGACTATTGCAGAATTATCCTTTGAAGCAAAGCCTATATTAGCCACCTCGATTCTGGTTTCGTAAACAGTAAGTGTTGAGCCCTCTCCTGCACTCACTCCCTTATCACCTGCCTTGGTAATAAGACAATCTTTAATATCAACTACTGAGCCACTAAAATCTATCGCATCATTCCCAATATTATTAAATTTCACCTTTTCAACGAGGCCTGTACAGAAATCAGAATCAAATGCGTCGGCGAAAGTATTTGTGAAATTAGAGTTCATCACAATAAATTCTGATCTGATAGTATTGAGAGCATCTTCACATACGTTATTTGCAAACAAAACCTCGTTTATATCCACATCACTTTCGTAGAAGTTAACGGCTCCAGTGAGGTTCCATCCTTTATAGCTCAAGGTATTTAATCCGATAAATTCCACAAAGTTCAGGTAGCTATGTCCTTTAGCCTGAAGAACGGTAAAGCCATTAGCTGAATTATCACTTGAAATTATCCTTATGGGATTATCTTTAGTGCCATTCATTACAATGGGAGACTTAGATATCAGGAAGCTGCCATTTCGAAAATCTATTTCACAACCGGCTTCAAAAACAAGGGTATAACCAGCCGGTATCACAAGCGGCTCATACGCCACATGCTTACCACTGTTTATCAACATCTGGACCCCTTCTACTTGAATAAAAGGAACATCTGGCAAAGCTAAGCCCGAGAATAATTCTTGTTCAGGAGTAGAATTTTGAGCTGCCGGGTAAGGCAAAATCGGAGTAGCAAAACGTTCATCATGTCCTCTAACTCTAAAAAAAACATACTTATTTCCGGGTGGGACAGAGAATAGTTCAGAAACAGGAAAGATTCTTTTGAAAGGGCCCACTACTGATACCTCAGAAAACCTTCTATCCATAATTTTTTCATTGGCACCATAGCCAATAACTTCAATATCCAGGGGATAAAAATTATCAAGTTTCACTCTATATTCATTAGCTATAGAGTCCTGAAGGTACACATTAACATAACTAGCCGGGAAGCGCGGATCATAAATATTTGAATATGGTCTGTAGTTTATTTTTAGAGGGTCAAAACTTGCATAATCAGGCTTATTCTTAACAAGGTTTATGTATTCCGGTAAGAGTTGGCGAATCATTTTAGCATTTTCCAAAATAAATCCCCGATCATATTTATAATCGACAAACTCTTTCTTTATCATCCCTTCATATCGAGAGATCTCATTATTCTTTTCCTGCAAAAAATCATTTATCCAAAGAGGATCACTAAGTTCTGCCAGCTTAATTATATAGTGCTTAAGAAACACGGAGTCCTGGTAGTTTCTCATCCAAAAAAGTGTTTCAAAAAGATTCCTGGCATTTGGGTCAACATTAAACATACCTGCAATTGCTTTTTCGGTATGTTCCACCACTCCGCCTTCGGTGTAAGCATCAAAGAAGATAGGTTCCAGGCGACATAAAACCGGGTTATAATAGTGTCTTTGGTTATGCCAGGCCAATCCATGAAAGCCTCTGGTAAGATCCATCAGTGCATAATATGTGGCCAATCTTTCTACATCAAATATTTCGGATACATTTTTTAATCCTAGCCGGTTTTGGTTCATCAGGTTAAAACCGTTGGTGAAGCCGTCTCTCAAAGTTGGGTCGGCCAGGGTTCTGCTCATTTTAAAAGGTACAACATCAGAGGCCTCCAGGAAGGGCAGTCTAAAGTATTGTGTATCCTGAATAAAAACTTTCTGGCTTGTCCAGAATAAGCTTTCCTCAAACTTCAGGATCGGCCCTTCTCTCCTATTGCTTGATTCAATAAGCTGTTTATCGAAATGCTCTTCCCATGCATACACGCCCAAACTTGTTCCATTTAGAGTGATGGGGACAAAGCCATAACGCGTAGTAAGCATATCTGATTTTTCATAAAGCTCGTGAGCCACATATTCATTCAGAAAGTCTCTTGACAATGGCGTTTGCAGGGAAAAGGCAGTCATGTTTTTCCAGGTATTTTGCTTTCTCACCTTAATCCGGAACGACCATTTTCTACCTTCCAGATGATCCAGCCAATCTCCCTTTAATCTTATTTCAATGGGTAATAAAGTATCGTTATAATACATTATCCCGTTTACAAAATCCTGATCTTGAGTTTCAAGAATGCCATTAGCGAATGCCTCATCACGCTTTCGCTCAAGGCTAATCATGTCCATTGTATCAATCAGCAGATGCAAGCTTTCGTTAGTTGAAAAACTTGGATAAGATTTATATTTCTTATAAGTGAATTTAAAATCATCCACATAGACAGGATCCTTGCCGGGGTTCCACACATAAATATTCAGGTCTTCCCTATTCATACTAGGCGGGATCGAAACTGAGAGCTGTAACTCTCGCCACTCATCATTTGCCGGTACATCTACCCCGCTTTTTCTATAGAAATACTTTGCATCTTTATGAGAAGCCACCAGAACCAGTTTCCCCGGTCCAGAATACCAAACACTTATATCAACAGACTCATCCTTATTTACATTGGGTATTTTATAGTTGAGTCCATAGGGATGCTTAGGGTCCAATCGCAAGGAGTTTTTTCCTGATTTTGAGGTATCTCTGACAAGCTGGGCAACATTCCCTATTCTGAAATCTGCATCCCTGCCGGTGATACTGCCATCTATTTCGGTGATTGCTTCCAGGTTATCGGAATAGCTGCCATACTTCCCCGACCTGGAATCAGATGAACACTGCACCAATGTTAACATTAAAAATAATAACAATACAAGGCGATGAATATGCATTGAGTTTGTTTTTATATCAGGAATTACCTTTTTCGGAGACAAAAATAGTGTTTATTTTGAGACCAATACTTTATAATGCACGTTGTGTTTATTATTATAGAGGTTAATAAAATATAGTCCAGGAGTTAAATGTTCTACATTAATTGTTTTCTTGGAGCTCCCGCTAATATCATCTGTATAAATCAGTTGACCATTAATATTGTTAATATTTAGCTTCATAGGATCTGGAAAGCTATTTTCAATATTGAAAAAATATTTTGCAGGATTGGGATAAATATTAACATAATAATCGATTAAGGTCTCATGAGTTGAAGTGATTGAATAATCATAAAAATCCCCCAGGGCGGTAGAATCAGGCCCGTTGATAGCTACCAGTTTATGGCGGACAGAATCCCGGTAAACGTCAGTGACAATAATATTGTCCTTAATTCCACCTCCCATACCTGAGCCTATAAGAGTTATATTTTCTGTTTGGTGGTACATGAATGAGGAGACTCGATCGAAGGCCCCCAAATCTCCCGCATAGATTGTAAAATCCTTGGGATATGACATTAATAAGGGTTTTACCACGGATTTAAAATTGGTCGAACCCGGGTAATGGCCTGTATAATTTATTTTTACCTGACTGTATTCATTGGTGGGACTCCACCAAATCAATTCGTGTAAAAAAACGAATATATGATTAACATAGGAATAATTGTTATCCAATGTTCTGGTAAGAAAATCCAATTGGTCTCCTGTAATATTCCACTGATCCAATCCCGGTGTCAGGACAATAAACAGATCGTTATTGTGCACAAAGCTGTAATAATAATTATTGAATCTTTTTACAAATTCCGCACCAACATCATGGTTACCAGGGGCTATAAAAACAGGCACATCTAGTTTAGCGATATCCTGTTCAGCAGCATCCCAATAAGTAACATTGCTGGTTTTTACAACATCACCAGTAAAAAAGCCAAGTTGCATTTTAGGGTAGGCATTAATTTTGGGAATATAGTCCACAAATGGAGTATGCAAACCCAATTGGTAGATATCTGGACTTCCATAAGTATGACCGGCTGAAAAGAATGAATACAAAACGGTATCCTTCTCCTGTGCACTTACATCATTCATAAAAAGGGCGATAAATAGAACCAAGGCAATTCTCTTCATAAAGTTCAGCGGGTTATCAGCATTCAAATTGTTTTCAAAGATATAGTCAAACAGAAGTTCGACCAAAAAAACTTACTACCATGAGTCAACTAAAAATATTTCATAACATTTAAAGAGTTAAAAAATATATTTTTACACTATGAGAACAACATGGATAAATAGTATCATTCTATTCGCTGGTATCCTCTTCATTGCGTTTCCACTCGATATTACTTGCCAGGTTGTTCAAGATTTAAAAATCGGAGGATTAAAAAGAGACCTTGGCTCTGGGCTTATTATCGATAGTGAGGGAAATATTGTTATTACTGGTACCAGCAGGTCTTATGGAAATGGTGGTGACGACATTTTTTTTATAAAAATGAAACTTGAGGGAGGTTTAATCTCCCAAAAGACTTTTCCAAAGGAGCATCATGAAAGAGCTTATGGAATTGAGGAATGCTTAGACGGGAATTACATGATAGTTGGAGAGGCTTGGGATGGTGGATTTGGACGAGAAGACATTTACCTGCTAAAGCTTGATAAGCAAGGAGATAAGCTATGGGAAAAATATTATGGTGGATACCATACTGATCAGGGATTTGATATTAAATCGCTTGAGGATGGATACATTGCTCTAGGCTACACCAGCTCCCAGCCAGAAACCACGAGGGGCAATTTCTATCTTGTCAGGACTGACCTTGAAGGTAATATGCTATGGGAAAAAAATTTTGGAACTGACTACCTTGACTTTGGCTTTTCTGTTCTTCCGTCATCATCTGGTGATTTTTACTTATTAGGCACAGCAGGAGGTTTTTTTAACCCTGCCCGCGCAGATTTCTTAAATCACGATGCCAACTTACTTCTTATAAGGACAAATCAAAATGGCTTTGAATTGTCAAGGAAATATATGGGAGGGAGTCAACACGACTGGGGAAAGGATATGTTTGAAAGCGATAGTGGAGAACTCTATTTATTTGGATCAACACAAAGCATTGGAGCGGGAAGCTTTGATATGTATTTAACAAAAGTTGATGCCAGTGGCCATATCCTTTGGGAACGCACTTATGGGGAAAGTGACTTTGAGTATGGTAATGCCATGAGCAGTGATCCTGAGGGAAATATATTTCTAACAGGCACTAAGAAGTCGCCCAGCCTTGAAATGGGGCCGGATATTTATGTTATTAAAACTAATCCTGAGGGTGAAGTGCTGTGGGAACAAACCTTAGGTGGTTTAGGCTCAGATTATGGATATGACATAGAATGTTTACCTGATTCGGGATGTGTAATTGTAGGTGAGATTGAAAACATTGAAACCAAGTTTTCAGATATTTATGTAGCCAGATTGGATAAGGATGGTGAAATGGTTGGTTTTAAAATTCCTCAAGACAGTCTGCGTCCCGAAGCAGTTAACTTTTTCCCAAATCCTGTAGTTGACAAGGCAACCATTGAATGGTTAGGAGTTCCACCGCCGGGTGGATACAGAGTCCTGATATTTTCAATATCGGGGCAAGTTCTATACAGCCGGTCGTTTGAGAGCAATAAAAAAATAGAATTTGAAATTGGCAAGCTTCCTCCCGGCACTTATCTTTACCAAATAGTGTACGGGAAGAAGAATCTATCCGGGAAGTTTATGACCCGTTGATCGGTCTCTTCTGCTGAATCAACAAAAGTGAATCCAGATCAGGAAAAGTCCAGGATAGTTGTCGATTTTCCACATCATGCTCAAAAATCAGCAGTCGGTCCTTTGGTTGTTTAGCATATTCATCCGGGTCGGTATATCTGCTATTATCAAGTCCACACCCCAAAAAATATATACCGTCATCTGACTGCATATTGACAAATTTACCATTTGCCCCCAGATCACCAATTACACACAAGACAACAATACCTTTTGCCTGAACATTCAGGAGCATAGGATATATGGCACCAACGAAACTATTATTTTCCCTGTAATAACAATTTGCATTCCAATATGGAAATTTTGTATGTGACCAAAAATTAGGAGATGGTATACCAGGCACATTATAGCACAATGCATGGTGCATAATAAGAATGAGGTGGCTTGAAGCTGAGATTGTGTCACACACCCTTTCAATCATTCTGAACTGCTTATCCAGGTGCTCACAATCGCTGGGGACAATACAAGTATTCATTAGGATTGTAGTTATTCCATCCTCTTGATAGGAATAATATGTTTCCCTCCCAGTCAGTTCGCGATACCAATCAATATTTCCGTTCCTTGTATCGTGATTTCCAAGAGCATAGTGATTCCCCGGAGCGCCAATATCAAAAAGCGAGTCAATGTAAAGTATTGTTGAGTAGTCGAGCATTGCTTCTGAACACACATCTCCTCCCAGCCAGATCCTATTATAAACACTTTTATCCAAGATCTCCAGTCTGTGATCCACCTTAGTACCATAAGAATACCAGTCATAGGTATGCCCAACAAACAAATATTGATTATTATCCTGTGCTACAAGGCCACTTTGCCGGCCATTAGCACTAAGAATCATAACAAACAAAATCAGGGTAAATCTCATGTCTTTCACGGAATAAATTTAATGTTTTTTCACTTTCTTTGTTCTTTCTCAAAACCGGAGAATGCTTTTTAACACATATC
>CAYUNU010000102.1:7473-10102 GCA_964446195.1 uncultured Porphyromonadaceae bacterium
TTTTTCACTTTCTTTGTTCTTTCTCAAAACCGGAGAATGCTTTTTAACACATATCAATATCTTTTTTTCCTGCCATTGGTAGTAATCCTGTACTATGTAATACCACATAGGTACAGGTGGATACTATTGTTAGGGGCCAGTTACTATTTCTATATGTGTTGGAAAGCTGAATATCTTATCCTGATTTTAGCCTCCACTGGCATTGACTATTGGGCGAGTCTGCGAATGTCTCGCCACCGCGAAAAGAAAAAACGAAAGAAATATCTCATACTCAGTCTTTTCACCAATCTTGGCATACTGTTCCTTTTCAAGTATTTCAATTTTTTCAGTGATTCGGTGCATTCAGTATTTGAACAGTTCAATGTGTTCTATGAATCGAGGACTTTTGATCTTCTCTTACCTGTTGGGATATCTTTTTACACTTTTCAAACCCTGAGTTACACCATAGAGGTTTATCAGGGCAAACAAAAAGCCGAGCGACATCTTGGGATATTCGCTGTTTATGTAGCCTTTTTTCCTCAGTTGGTGGCAGGTCCTATTGAGAGGTTCTTTAATTTAGGACCACAGTTCAAGACTAAACAAATATTCAGCTATAAGAATCTGATTAATGGCTTAAGACTTATATTATATGGTTTGTTCATCAAGATGGTTATTGCCGACAACTTATCAGTATTTGTTGATCAGATCTATGCTAATCCGCTGGATCATAACCGTTGGAGTGTTTTGACCGCAGTTTTCTTTTACTCTTTTCAGATATACTCGGATTTTTACGGTTACTCTCTGGTTGCCATAGGGAGTGCTTTGATTCTGGGGATTAAGATCATGGATAATTTCAAGACTCCCTACATGGCAAAAAACATTGCTGAATTCTGGAGCCGCTGGCACATTTCTCTTTCCACCTGGTTCCGTGATTATGTATATATCCCCATGGGTGGCAACCGGGTAAAGCTGAGCAGATGGGCTTTAAACATATTAGTTGTATTTATGGTCAGTGGTTTATGGCATGGAGCTAACTGGACCTTTGTCATCTGGGGTACGATGTATGGGCTTATCTATCTTATCGAGACAGGTTTTAGCAAGCTTTTACCTGTAAAAGATGACAAAGCAATCAGTCTGGGAAATGTGTTAAGAATGCTGAAGAACTTTATATTAGTAACAGTGATCTGGATATTTTTCAGGAGTCCGGGATTATCGGAGGCCATGGATATATTCAAAGCCATATGGCATAATGGTGAGGTATTCGATTTATATGTTGTACCGACGAGAATTTGGTTCTTCCTGATTTTCTTTATTTTATCAGACATAGTTTTGTATAATACTCGCTTCGACAGATGGTGTGATACCCGACCTCTGTTGATCAGGTGGGGTGTTTATTTTCTTTTATTGTTTTCGATAATTGCGTTCTCAGGGGTTGAAAATTTCCCTTTTATATATTTTCAGTTTTAATAAGAGTGGTGAAGAAATATAGAAACATAGGAATAAGAATAATCGTGATGGCAGTTTTTTTATTAGCTGCCAATCAGATTTATCGTCTTTTGTTTCTTGAGAGCGACCTCCAGGAGCATTCTGATTTGATTAATCTTGTAAGGGAGCTTCCTGATTCTGCCTCAATAGTCTATCTAGGTGAATCATCTAACTTTACTTTTGGGGATTACGATCTTAATACCAAGCGCATATCTGACCTCGTTTCCGAATATTATCCTGATGTTTGCCTGGGAACAATAAGTCATGGAGCATTGCATGCAGGCAACTACAAAGTTCTGATGAAGAATATCCCTGCCGACAGTCGGGTTAAAACACTGATTATCACCTTAAATCTAAGGTCGTTTAACTCCTCTTGGATAGATTCGAAGTTAGAAACCAGTCTGGCAAAAAGCATGGTTTTGTTGGGCACTTCACCACCATTGCTTAAGCGTTCGATGCTTTCTTTTAAGGCCTATGACATCAAATCTGATGATGAACGCCAGCGGAGGGTGAACAGGCATTGGAAGAAAGACGAAGTGTCTTTGATGAGCAGGGGGATTAAGACTACGGTTGACAAGTGGACTGAAGAGATTTTGAGTTTACCTGACAGTATTATGCCGAGGGAGAAAAGGCTTTTGGGTATGCATTACATCAGGACATATGCTTTTGAAATAGATACGAACAAAAATAAAAGGATAAAAGATTTTGATGAGATTGTCGGGATCGCCCATAATAGAGGGTGGCATCTTGTATTTAACTTACTGGCAGAAAACACTGAAAAAGCGGGAGAACTTGTTGGTCAAGATCTTGTTAATATTATGAGAGGCAACTCACTTCTTTTAAGTTCAAGATATTCTGAAATGGGGGTAAAGGTTGTTAACAATCTTGAATCTGTTCGTGACGCCAGTTATCTCGACAGGAACTGGACCACGGAGCATTATGATGAATCGGGCAGGAAAGCCATTGCAAAAAATCTTGCCGGGGGATTGAAAGAGTTCTATTCTGGATACAGGGAGGTTGAATACCATGACACTTTGAAGGCGACGATTTTCAAAAACGACTGTGAGGGTAGCGAACGTTGGTTTCAGATGGGAACACTCTCCAGGGAGCAGGCGTTTTCAGGGTCATACTCTTCAAAGATCAACAGGGAAGATCCTTTCAGTAT
>CAYUNU010000103.1:0-9994 GCA_964446195.1 uncultured Porphyromonadaceae bacterium
CAGTGCTTCTCCTGTTAAAGATGAGGTAGTTGTAAATGACAGGTTTGCCAAGGACATGCCCGGAAATCATGGTGATTACTATTCAAGTGAATATAAGGATGCCGAAGTAGGTGAGCATCCCTGGGAGGAAAGCAGGGGCGTTGGCGGATCATATGGTTATAACAGAGCCGAGAATCTTGACGATTATCAATCATCAAGTGATCTGATAATCGAGTTAATTGATATTGTTAGTCGTGGAGGAAACCTGTTGCTTAATGTTGGGCCAACAGCTGACGGACGCATCCCTGTTATACAGCAACAAAGGCTGAGGGATATTGGCGATTGGCTCAGGGTTAATGGAGATGCTATATACGGTACAAGAAAATGCAATCTTTTGTCAAATGGCCTTAATAAAGATGTCTATTTTACCCAAAAAAATGGTGCAGTTTTTGTGATATTTACCCAGTGGCCCGATGGTGAATTACAGCTCAATTATGATAGCAAGCTTAATCCAAAAAGCATCATAATGCTTGGTGTTGATCAGGATATTAAGTGGAAAAAGAAAGGTTCAACTCTAGCACTTAGCTTGCCTGCACTAACAATCAACAAATTGCCCTGCCTTCATGCCTGGAGTTTGAAGATCGAGCTAGAGTAAGGAGCAGAGTTGAAGTTTTTGTTTTGGGAAGATATTTTATTAAATTTGACAATAATTGTCAAAAACAAATGGTTTGTCAAATTTTGGTGAAGAAATAAGAAAGCATAGACTAGAAAAAAAAGAGCCACTAAGGTCTGTGGCCGCTGCAATCGGGATTGATGTTGCGATACTTTCTAAGCTAGAGCGGGGTATTCGCCTTGCTAGCCGCGATCAGGTATTAAAACTTTCAGACTACTTTAAGCTTGACCAAAATCAGTTATTGAAAATTTGGTTGTCTGACAAAATTCTTCAGTATGTTGGTCATGAGGAAATGTCACTGGAGGCTATGCAACTTGCAGAGGAAGAAATTGCCTACAAAAAGAAACAAGCTCTATCTATTTCGGGGATTAAGGCAAAACTTGAAGGTGTTTTTAGGTCGGATTCGAGAATTATGCGAGCCTGGGTTTTTGGTAGTTTTTCCAGATCAGAAGCTAATAGTTCAAGTGATCTCGACATTATGATCGAAGTGGATGAATCTAGTACGTTCAGCATTTTTGATCTTGCAGATATTCAGCATCACGGTAAAAAGGCTACAGGGTACGAAATAGATATAGTTATTGAAGGATCCGTCAAGCCATTTGCCGTAGAAAGTATATATAAAGATCTTATCCTGATTTATGAAAAATAGAGAAGGCTCAGATAAGAACAGGTTGATCCATATTCTTGAAGCAATCGAACTAATTGAGGAGTTTGTAGAGGGAATTAGTAAAGATGACTTTCTAGAAAACAATAAAATCCAGAGTGCTGTATTGTATCAGTTTATCATAATTGGTGAAGCGGTAGCGTCCTTATCATTGGATACAACAGAACAAAATCCCTATCCCTGGCATAAACCCAGAGCTTTCAGGAATTTTCTAGCACATGAATATTATGGAATCAAGATGTTTATGGTGTGGAATGCAATTATTAATGACCTTCCGCAATTGAAAACTGCTGTTACTACTATTCTGCCTTTGGAGGATTAGGTTCTGGGCTAATTTTCTTGAGCTCCCATTTTCTTTTTCGCCATTCTGCTTGCTGTTCTTTGGTAAGAAAAGTCCAGGCTAGTATGCGGCTTGATTTATTTCCTTGTCCCATGGGGATGGTCGCGACTTTTACTGCCTTAGTTTCTTTGAGCGTGATGTAGGCACTTTTGAGGTGTGTTTGTTTGGATACCAAGGTTGAGAACCAGAAGCAGGAGTCGCCGAATTTTTTGCTCTCTTTGATCATTTTCCTGATGAACCTTGACTCACCTCCTTCACACCATAATTCGTGGCTTTTCCCTCCAAAGTTCAGCACTGTTTTATCAGGTTTTATTTTTTTGAGGTTTGTTAGCTTTCTGAGTGATTCAGCTTCTGCTTCTTTTGCAGAGGAATGAAAGGGAGGGTTACAAACCGAAATATCAAACATCTCATCATGTTTAATCATGCCATAGTAAATGTCTTTTGAGTTAGATTGTAACCTAAGCTCAACTTTTCCTTTCAGACTTGGGTTTTTATCGATAATATTTTTTGCTGATTCAAGAGCTACGGGGTCAATTTCTGATCCAATAGAAGCCCATCCATATAATTTGTTTGCGATTATTGGATAAATACAGCTTGCCCCAACTCCAATATCCAGGCATTTTATCTTATCACCCCTTGGGATTTTTCCAAAATTGCTTCCACCCAATAAGTCGGCAATATGGTGGATATAGTCGGATCGACCCGGGATAGGAGGGCAGAGGTATTCTGAAGGGATATCCCAGTATTTAATGAAATAAAAGTGTTTCAATAATGCTGTGTTCAGGGCTCGCACCGCCTGCGGGTCGAAAAAGTCTACCGACTCGTCGCCGTACTTGTTAGGATTAACAAAAGGCTTAAGTTCGGGATGAGCTTGTATAAGCTTCTTGAAATCATAACGTTCGCGGTGTAGGCTTCGCGGGTGAAACCTCGGTTTCTCCTTTAGGTGTTCCTTTTTTTTGTCTTCCATCTTGATGGTGAAATTAATGAATTTAGATTCTCTTCTTTATTGTTTATTTTTATAGTTTGAAAAACACTCAAAAAACATGAAAAAACTACTCTTTCCATTATTAGCCGGACTATTAATGCTTAGCAATTGTGCTACACCTATTACAGAGGTGGCTAATGTTGATATGCCTGATGTAACACAAACGAATATTAACTATGTTGGCAATAGGGCTCCTTTGTTAACTACTCCATTTATCAAACTTCCGATTGGGTCGATTGAGCCCGACGGGTGGGTAAAGAAGCAGATGGAACTTATGGCTGATGGCTATTTTGGGCACCTTGGGGAAATTAGTAAGTTTCTTATAAAAGAAAATAATTCCTGGCTGAGTGAGGATGGTTCGGGTGATCATGGCTGGGAGGAACTGCCATATTGGTTAAAGGGGTATAGTAATCTTGGATATATTCTTGGAAGAGAGGATATGATTGAGGAGACAAAAATATGGATAGAGGCTGTTTTTAAAAGTCAGAAAGAAGATGGCTGGTTTGGCCCGGATAAAGGTCGCACCGGTGCTGCAACAAGGCTCCAGGGCAGAGAGGATCTCTGGCCAAATATGATTATGCTTTTTATTCTCCAGGACTACTATTCATGGTCGGAAGATGAAAGGGTTATTACTTTGATGACCAACTATTTCAATTACCTGAAGGG
This sequence comes from uncultured Porphyromonadaceae bacterium, assembly GCA_964446195.1. Lineage (GTDB taxonomy): Bacteria > Bacteroidota > Bacteroidia > Bacteroidales > UBA12481 > JAUVKA01. The sequence goes on from CAYUNU010000103.1 coordinate 3,308, forward strand.
AGTGCCCGAGGACAAATTTCTCGTAGGATACTGGCCGACTAACCGCGGAGGAGACTTACTGTATAGTGTTTATTGGTTGTATAACCGAACCGGTGATGAGGAATTGCTTCCTTTGGCTGATAAGGTACATAAGAGATCGGTTAACTGGACTGATAGTATCCCCGACTGGCACAATGTTAATATGTCGCAGAGTTTTGGTGAGCCTGCAACTTATTATATGCAGACAGGTGACAAAAAATATCTGGAAGCACCTGAGAAAAGGTTTAATGGAATTAGGGATCTTTACGGTCATGTGCCGGGAGGAATGTTTGCCTCAGACGAAAACTGCCGTGTAGGATTCTTCGATCCACGCCAATCAATTGAGACTTGCGGTATGGTAGAAATGATGCTGTCAACAGAAACATTATTTACTATAACAGGCGATCCAATTTGGGCTGATCGTTGCGAAGATGTGGCTTTCAATTCTTATCCGGCCGCTCTTACCGAAGATATGAAAGCACTGAGGTACATGACTTCCCCGAATATGGTTCAATCCGACAAGGCTCCAAAGAATCCGGGGATCCAGAATGGTGGTTCGATGTTCTATATGGATCCTCATCGCCATCGCTGCTGTCAGCATAACCAAGGTCATGGATGGCCGTATTATGCAGAACATCTGTGGCTTGCAACGGCCGACAATGGTTTGGCTGCAGCTTTTTATTCCGCTAGCACCGTTAATGCCAAGGTTGGAAAAGGCATTAATGTGAGCATCATGGAGGAAACCAATTATCCATTTGAGGAGGTAGTTGAGTTTGTTGTTAATCCTGATAAAAAAGTCAGGTTCCCACTATATCTGAGAATCCCAACATGGTGCTCAAAGCCATCTGTTAAGATTAATGGTGTAGATCAGGAAGTTAATTTCGTGCGTGGTTACATCAGGATAGAAAAAACATGGGAGACCGGAGATATAGTTACACTTGGGGTTCCAATGGCAATTGGCATTCGCACCTGGGAGAAAAATAAAAATAGTGTATCCATCGATTATGGTCCACTCTCATTTTCTCTAAAAATTGATGAGAATTATGTTCGCGATGGTGGAAGCGATGAATGGCCGGCGTGGGAAATTTATCCCGACAGTCCATGGAATTATGGTTTGGTTATGGATGATTTACTAAAATCTCTGGAGGTGGTTAAAAAATCCTATCCTGATAATGACATGCCATTTACTCATGAAGGAGCGCCGATTGAAATGAAGGTTAAGGGCAAGCTGATTCCGGAGTGGGGCGTTGATAAGACGGGGCTTGTTCAGGAACTGCCTATGAGTCCGGTTATTAGTGATCAGCCAGTGGAAGAGTTAACGCTAATTCCAATGGGGGCTGCCAGGTTGAGGATTAGTAGTTTTCCCTTGGTGAAATAACGTACCCCCCTTTATTACCCCTAGCCAGGGGGGAGGGATGCGTTTGTTTTGTCCAAAATATTTTTAATGCGGCCTATTTCGCCGGTTTCTAGTTGGACTTTAATTCCGTGTGGATGATTTGGGGATTTAGTGAGTAAACGTTTTACTATTCCCTCAGTCAATTCGCCTGAACGTTGATGATGTTTTTGTACGATCTCAACGGAACATCCTGCTTGGACATTTTTTCTGATTCTGCCGTCTGTGTTTTCCATGTATTAAATATATACCTCCTTAAAACTAAACTCCACCTTGTCAAGTTCATTCAGCATCTTCCTGTAGGTGTTGTATGCTTCTATGCTCAGACCGCTTGTTCCTTTGTTCAGGTCGTAAATATTTTTGAGTCTGTTTTTTATTGGCTTGCCTGATCCTATTGCAATCTGACCGCCGCCGGAAATGCACCCGGAGGGACAGGTATTAACTTCCAGTAGAATGTTTCTGCTTTTGCTTCTTTCGATGGCTCTTATTTTTTTTACAGCTTCGCTAATGCTGCTAGTTGCAATCCAGGTTTGTGGTTTATTGTCAATAGTAATATTTGCTTCTTTTAGTTCTTTTGGGCCTCTGAGGTTTTTTATTTCGTCATTTTCCACGGCATGATTGAGAGTCACAAATAATTTATATAAGGACTCAAGGTAACCTCCGGATACTGATGAGAGGTGGTGAGAAATTGGAAGGCCTTTGACTAGTCTGTCGGGTGAGCTGGGTTTTATGCTTTCAAGTTTTATGCCGAATAAGCGCAATAACTGCATCAGCTCCCTGCTTGTAAGAACTAAGTCGACAACAGTTTCTCCATTAGCCATTCGGTTTGAGCGATATATTTCCTCTTTTGAAGCCAGACAGGATGTAATATAAATAATTTTCCCCTGTTCTTTTTTCCTAAACAGCTTAGCAAAACTCATTAGCGGTGTGTATACTGGCAAGAGGTGTTTTAACCACTGTGGTTTAATCTGTTCAATATAATGGGTCCAGGCTGCACAAGCTGTGGTCATGTACCATGATTGTCTATTGGATTGCAAGATTTGGCTCCATTTTTCTGCAGTTTGGACCAGACTTATATCGGCGGCTTCTGATCCTGAATAGACTTTTTCGAACCCTATTGTTTTCAATGATGAAAACAGTAGGCCGGAGATATCTTTAGCTGATCTTAGTCCGATTGATTCTGATATTGCAGGAGCTACGGCTGGGTCGAGAAGGGCTGAAACTGTAATATCAGGGTTCTGGATTATAGAAAGTAGATTCTCAACCTCATTTTTTTCCTGCAGGGCTCCGGTAGGGCAAACCTGGATGCATTGTCCACAGGAAATGCAGGAACTTTTTTCCAGCCCTTCGTTTCCCACAGTAGCGACCTCCATTTTTGAACCTCTGTTAACAAATTCAAGGGCAGATACTTCCTGACTGTCGCATATCAGGATACATCTTCCACATAGGATGCATTTACCTGAATGATGACTTAGTGCATGGCTTGTGTTATCAATTTTTTTTGGAATAGCCCTTGTCCTGATTTTTCTCTCATTAATACTTAGTTCTACGGCCAGTGATTGCAGTTCACAGTTACTGCTCCTGAGGCAAAACATGCAATCATCCGGATGACTGGATAGTAATAGCTCAACAATAGTTTTCCTTGCTCTGATAACTCGTGCAGAGTGCGTTTTTACTACTATACCATCTACAACCGGGAAAGAGCAGGCCGGGATTAGGTCTTCATAACCTTCAATTTCCACAACACACAGGCGGCATGCTCCTGTAGGAGCAAAGCCCTCCAGACTGCATAGGGTAGGGACCCTGATACCGTTATCTTTGCATATATCCAGCAGGAAATCGCCTTTTCTAGCTCTTAGTTTCTTGCCATTGACTGTGATCTGGATATTCATTGTTTACCTGGTTTCTACTGCGTTAAACTTGCAAACTTCCTGACAAATACCGCATCCGGTGCATTTTTCTTCTATGATAACATGTACTTGTCGAGGTGATCCTACTATTGCCATCTCGGGGCATTTATTCAGACACAAAAAGCATCCTGTACATCTGTCAGGTTCAATGTAAAAGGTTCTCAGATCTCTGCACACTCCAGCATCACAAACACGGTCGTAAATATGTCTGTTCCAGTCATCCTGATATTTCTCCATCGAGGAAATTAGAGGGCCAGGTGCATTTTTCCCTAGTCCGCACAATGAAGTTTCTGCAATAACCTTAGCTAGATCTTTCAATTGCGAAACACCCTCTTCCCTATCAAAAGCATCATCTTCCTCAAGTTTTGATTCGGGATGGGTTATTAGATTGATAATGTCTGCCATACGTTTTGTCCCCTCCCGGCAGGGTATGCATTTGCCACAGCTTTCCTGACGGATAAATGTCATTAGATATTCTGTCATCTCAACAACACAATTGGAACTGTCGAGAAGCACCATACTCCCTGATCCCATCAACAGGTTTAGGGATTTTAGTTCATCATAATCCAGTTTAGCAGAAAATTCATCAGGGTGAATGAACTGTCCTGATGGTCCCCCCATAAGAAGTGCTTTGGCTGGTTTTCTGTTTAATGGAGGGCCGCCAATTTCATTAACAATGGTTTCCAGACTTGTTCCTAGTGCTACTTCAACAACCCCCTGATTGGCAAATCGCCCCGACATACTCAGTAATTTGGTACCTCGACTGGTAGGGGTTCCGGCAGAATTGTACCATTCTTTGCCGTGAGATATTATCAAAGGTATTTGTACTATTGTTTCCACGTTATGAACAATGGTAGGCTGGCCGTGGAGTCCTTTTTCGGCAGGGAAGGGGGGCTTTGGCTTAGGCATACCCCTGAGTCCTTCTATGCTTGCAATTAGGGCTGTTTCTTCGCCACAAATAAATGCTCCCGGACCTTTTCTAATCTCAATATCCAGACTAAAGCCACTATCCAGGATGTCTTTTCCCAGCAAGCCTGCTTCTTTAATCTGCCTGAGGGCATTTTCCAGTCTTTCGACGGCCTCATGGTATCTGTTCCGGGTATAAATTATTGCTTTTGAACAACCTATAACATAAGCAGATATCATTATACCCTCAAAAACCAGATGAGGGTTTCCTTCTAGTAGTACTCTGTGCATAAATCCACCGGGATCGCTCTCATCGGCATTGCAAACCAGGTATATGTCCTTCCCGAGGCTATTCATTGCGATTTCCCATTTACGGGTTAGCAAGAAGCCTGAGCCTGATCTGCCTCTAACCTTGCACTCAGAGATGGTTGCCAGTAGATCTTTTGGTTCTTTGTTTCGCAGACTGTGGATAAACCCTCTGTAGCCGTCCCATTCCAGATAATCTTCCAGAGAATCAGGATCTAAAATGCCATGAAGAGCCATTACCCTTCTCTCCTGATGTATAAATAGATTGTGATCATCCAGAAAAGGTAGGCCTTCCCATGGATTTTTATTATCCTTTGGCCATTGTCCTATCAATAGATCACGGGGGATTTGTAAACTGAACACAGCTTCCAATAGTGTGTCGACCTGATAATCATTCACAGGGCCAAAAAACAAGAGCGGCCTCCCAGGTAGTTTAATTCCGATCAGCGGGTTAAGGCTGAATGCCCCCATGCTCCCGGTTTTTCGTATCTCCGCCTCAATCCTGTTTTCTGATAGCCATCGTTCTATTGACTTCTTTGTTTGTAATGTACCTGATGCAATCGATGAGCCTGAATGATCAATATATATGAGAGGCTTTATGTTACTCTTTTTCTCTATGGAGCTGCCAGACAAGATTCTGCTTATTATGTCTTTGGTTTTGTCAGACATCTTCCCCGTTTTGAATTTTTTCAATGAATTCAGCTATTCCAGACCGGTGTAGCTTACCGTATATCTTACCGTTTATTATTACAGCTGGAGCTATGTGGCACAATCCCAGGCATGGGACTATTTCCAAACTGAATTTGCCGTCCTCGGTTATCCCTCCATTTTTTAGCCTTAGTAGTCTTTTTAGCTCCGACAGAATGCCGGCACTATCCTCCAGGTGGCATCCTGCTCCATTACAACACAAAATATGATATTTTCCTCTGGCCTTCATTGTAAACTGATTGTAGAAGGTGGCTACACTATAAACCTTTGAGGATGGGATTTTCAAATGCCTGGCTATATCACCAATCACATTTCCGGGCAGGTAGCCATATTTCTTTTGCACATCCTGGAGTATTGGTATTAGTCCTTCACGATGACCAACAGGGTAGGCAGATAATATTGTTGATAATGTTTTTTCCATAAATTTGTTACTTTTGTAACAGTGTTATGTAATTAACAAGCAATATTACAATAATTTGTCTTTAAAGACAATATTTTAAGAAGTAAAGCTTTGTAATTTTTAACTTTATACTGATTTTTAAATAGTCAGGTATGAAAAGGCTGGAGATAAGTATTTGTTTAGGAAGCTCTTGTTTTGCGAGAGGAAATCAGCACACGGTTCATTTGATAAAGAGATTTGTGGATGAATTTCAGTTAAACCAGCAGGTTTTTTTCAAGGGAGCTCATTGTTTCGGTAAATGCAAAGAAGGGCCGGTAATAAAAGTAGGTGAAAACTTTATCTACGGCTATGAAGAGCATAATGTTATATCCTTACTCAAGAAGGAACTAGAATCCCAACACATAAAATTCTGAAAGCATGAATTACAAAGGGGTAATGAGTGTTGATCCGGAGAAGTGCACTCTTTGTTATGCCTGCATTAGGGAGTGTCCGATGAATGCTATTGAAGCGCCATTGCATCAACAGTACGTAGAGATAATACCCGACAGGTGCACAGCTTGTGGCAGTTGCTATAAGGTTTGCCCCACAAGGGCGATAGCATATGAGTCGGATATGCCTGATCTACAGCGGGATCTTGTGTCGGGGCTCTTAGTTGCAGCGGTAATAGATCCTGCAATAGCAGCGGAGTTTCCGGATATTTCGGATTACAGGAGTTTTGTAGCAGAGATTAGGGCCTTGGGTTTTAGCTATGTAAATGATGCATCCTTTGGAGCCGATATTCTTGCACGAAAAAATGCCACCATACTTAATGATTTCAAGGGAAAATATTTTATTACATCAAAATGCCCGGCTGTTAATCAATACATCACAAAACTTTATCCCCATTTAAGCGATAATCTTGTTCCTTTAGTAACTCCCATGCATGCAACAGCTGCGATATGCAGGAAAAAATATCCTGATGTTAAAATTGTTTTTATAACATCATGTTTAGCAATTAAAGCTACTGATAATGAGTTGCCTGAAGAATGCCGACCGGATTATGTTCT
>CAYUNU010000104.1:0-9989 GCA_964446195.1 uncultured Porphyromonadaceae bacterium
CCAGTTTGTAGAACCACAAGGGGAAACAACTGTTCCAGATTGATCTTTGTGATAATGAGTTGAAGGCCCTCCAGTCCAAACACAAAAAAGCTTATAGAATGATTTAGATTTAACTGTATTGGTCCAGTAAAACGTATATTGATCATTGTAATACCCTTGAGAATATGTAAGCTTCATTTGGTATTCCAACTTACGATCATTACCACATCCAATTAAGTTTTTAATTACCTCAACATTAATCTCACTACCGCACGAGGTTTTCAATCTTGAAGGATTTTCATATTGATTTGATGATACACCCTCAGGCAAGTTCTCCAGATTATCATTGATATTCAAGCCATTTATAAATTCTTTCATAACCTTTGGACCTGAAATCAACCTACCTCCTAACACCTTGTATATCTTAGCATTAATGCAATACATTCCGTGAGAATCAACTATGCTTGATAAAAGTGTATTATCTATAATCGGTCTTAAAGTTCGATTATCTCCTTCGCCAGTTATGTGAACAATGTCGCTATTTCCATATATGATGCTATAAAATTCATTCTCATCTTTGGCCTCAGGTAGCATTTCTAGAAGTTGAAGGTATAGCAACCTTGAAGTTACCAAGCTATTTTCTGTTGCCCATTTAACATACTCTGTCTCATTCATTTGTGATAGCTCCGCTAGAAAGTTTTGATAGTTCAAATCATCACTAAAAGTTAGTATATTATCTTCTAGACTAACCTTTGTGGTATTAAGTGAAATTTCTGTTAATTGATCCTTATTATCAATAACCTCATTTTGATCAGTTTTAGAACAATATAAGAAGGAAAAAGTTATTATTAGAATTGCGAAAATTGATTTGATTTTCATAATGTTCTTTTTTAAGGCGGATTCTAAAAATTAGTTTTTCTCCGATAACTATCGGGATGATTTGAAAAAATCGCAGAATCCGTGTAACGATTCTTTATGCATTAATACCGAAAACAGGAAAAAGGTAACCCCTTATTAATCAAAAACTTGCCTAATTGATTTTTTTTGACCTTAATAACTATTTTTTTTTTTGGTGTAATTAATTTATTGCAAGGTGGGCTCTAAGATACTGGCGACTAGCTAGTTGAGCACTAAGATTGTAGTGTATTTGGCCTTTGCACTTGTTCGTATCTAAATAAATTATTTGTCAGGTTTATTAAGCCGATTATTGATGTTGCTCTTTCTATGCCAATAGATTTTGTAACTAAACCATTCATAATCTGTTCTATAAACCCAAATAAATATTCAACTCTTGCACGTGTTTTCGATTTTTCCTTATTGCTGGCTTTTTGCTCATCAGTTAATTTATTCTTATAACCTATTTCGTGAACTTTATTATTCATCTCATATTTATCGATTGTTTACATTGTATAAAAACACAAATAACACCCATTATATCAATGGTTTAATTTATAAAAGTCCCCTAAAGTTTAAGGATTATTGTTGTTGACAGAGAGAGGCTTTTAGTTTTCACCTTTTGAGTTTACATTCAAAAAATGATAAAAAGGCAGAAAAAGGCATTGCCAACTCATAATTAACCCCAACCATCACCCACCGCCCCGGCTGCCAGATATGTCCAAAATCAGCATATTCGGTGTCGAAAACATCTTTCACCGTGATATTAAGATTGAGCTTCCAAATTTGCCAGCCCAGATTTAAATCAACAAGAATAAATGGCTCGTAATCCTGCTGATAGGCATTCCCTTCAACATCCCATGAAGTGTAATCCCCCTCCCTATCATTAAACATTACATTAGTACCAATTAATAATCCTCCAGGAATCCTGTAAGTTGTTCTCCAGTTAGCTTTATGCTTCATATAGTCAAGCACATACTTTGATTTTAAGCCGGATTCATCCTTCACCTGATTTGTATATTGATAACCGGCTTTCATGCTTAGTCCTTTGATGCCACCAAATGCTGCTTCCTTTAACATCAGGTTAAATCCTGCGCTCCAGGTGAATAAATCGGCAATATTCTGAGTCTCCCATGGCTCGGAGGCGTCAATCCTCACCCAGTCGATGCTATTATCTGCCCACCTAAGGTTTAATGTCGAACTAAGTGAAAAGCTATTTTGAGAAAACCGAAAACCTGTTTGATAATCCCAGGCTGTTTCAGGCAACAAGGCTACATTACCCTGATGTGTGGGACTTTTATAATACATCTCGGTGAAGGATGGAAGTCGAAGAGAACGACTGAAATTAGAGTATAATTTAAGATTACCTAGAATCCTATAAGAGATATCCAAACCCGGATAAATATGCATTCCTGATGAAGTGCCATTGACAAAATGACTTAGCAAACCTCCTGATATTTGAAACCTTTTTCCACCCCACCTCTGTTCCATATATAAACTTGTGTGCCGTCGGTGACCGCCAATATCCAGAATAGGGCCATCCTTCATATCTTTGAAGTCCGCAGTTTCCAGAGATACACCCAGAACACTGCTCCAAAGCTTCTCCATTCTTAAATCAGCTCCAAAAGAGGTTCTTCCCAACCTGGAGTCAATCCAGAAATTATGATGTGACCCAATTATTCTGGAAAGGTGATTATTGGGGCCGGAATACCATCCGGGAGCCGTATCCCTGAATAAATGAAATTCATCTTCATGATACCTGATGTATATATCCTGTTTCCAGTTCAATTTACCGCTACTCGCCCAACTAAGACTGGAAAAAAGGGACGAAGTCTCTTCATATTGATCAGGATATAATGGCGTATAAAACGAATTTGCTCCAAAAGCCTTACTATTAACTCCCACTTGAAAACTTAGAGACTGTCTATTTCCCTCATATTCTCCCCGGATAAAAGCCGAAACATTCTTTGAGTCGGTATTCTTAGCATATCCGGAGGTACTAGCATAATTAGCCGAGGAAGCCAGCTTCAGCTCACCAAATTTATTTCCACCATGAATCCCTGCTTTTCTGAGTTTGTATTGCCCAAGACCGGCATTAAGGTCTAATACACGCTCATCATCCAGTCGGGTTACAATATTTATAGCTCCGGAATATGAATTTGGCCCGAGAACACGGGCTGCAGAACCACTGATTACCTCTATCCTCTCAATGGCTTCCAGTGGAACAGGAATATCCATATGGAAATGCCCAGTTTGAGGATCAGTAATATTAATCCCATTGAGCAGAATCATCACCTGCTCATAGGTCCCTCCATTTATTGAGATATCGGATTGGATACCAATCGGTCCTCGCTGACGAACATCAACTGAGGAAATGTGATCTAAAAGTTCTCCTATCGATCGTGCTCCCGCAGCCTGAATCTCCTTTTTCGTGATAACAGTGATCAACCTGGCTACTTCAGATAGAGCCAGTGGTGTGCGTTCTGCCCTAACCTCCACTTCATCAAGCTGATAATCCTGCTGTCTTAGAATTTCAACTGTATCACTCTGTGCCTTTAAAGGTGCAAGATTAAGGACATATATTACAGACAGAACTCCTATCCTTACCGCTTTACCCAAAACAGAGAATAGCGAATACGATTTTCTATTCCACTGATGGAAATTTTGCTTTTTCTCTCTTATCTTAAACCCGCTAAATCCAATCATTATCACAGCTTACTACCTACTTACCTAATACCTACTGCCAACTACCAACTACCTACTGCCTACTGCCTACTGCCTACTGCCAACTGCCTACTGCCAACTGCCTACTGCTTATTCTTAACCGCTTGGATAGTATTCCTGATCAGCGACACAATGGTCATCGGACCAACACCACCCGGAACGGGTGAGATAAAGGAGGTCTTTGGTGCAACCTCATCAAATAGCACATCTCCCTTAAGCTTCCATCCCGATTTTGTTAGATCAGATTGAACTCTGGTAGTGCCAACATCAATAACAACAGCTCCCTCTTTAACCATATCAGCTGTAACAAACTCAGGAATGCCCAGGGCCGGAATAAGAATATCAGCCTGCAGAGTAATATCCTTGAGGTTTTGAGTTCTACTATGACAGATTGTTACCGTACAATTTCCAGGATTAGACTTTCTGGATAAAAGAATTGCTAATGGAGTCCCAACAATATTGCTCCTACCAATGATAACACAATGCTTTCCTGATGTTTCAATATTATAGGCCTTCAGAAGTTCAACTATCCCCGCAGGTGTTGCCGAAAGGAAAGTTGGCAGCCCTTGTACCATGCGACCTATGCTAACGGGATGGAATCCATCAACATCCTTTTCAGGATCAATAGCTTCAATGATCTTATCTTCAGTAATATGTGAAGGTAATGGTAACTGAACAATGAATCCATCAATATCTTCATTCTTATTAAGCTTGTCTACCTCTGCGAGCAACTCTTCTTCTGTAGCCGTAGCCGGCAACCTTACTAAAGTCGATTTTAAACCAATCTGCTCGCAAGCTTTGATCTTATGACCAACATAGGTTTCACTACCCCCGTCATTGCCTACCAGAACAGCTGCCAGGTGAGGCTTTTTATATCCATTTTTTACAAGCTCTGCAACTTCAATTGCCATCTCCTCTTTAAGAGCGGTTGCTATCTTTTTGCCTTCAATAAGATTCATAATACTATATTTTAGCGACGACCGGATAAATTGCCAAGCATACGAGCCGGGTTTTTACCCCTGGCCATTGCACTCATCATTTTCCGTGTTTCGTCAAACTGCTTAATCAATCGGTTAACTTCCTGAACACTCGATCCTGATCCGGTAGCAATCCTTTTTTTGCGACTTCCATTAAGTATAATCGGACTCTCTCGCTCTGCAGGTGTCATGGATCGAATGATAGCTTCAATTTCTTTAAAAGCATCATCATCAATATCCATATTCTTCATAGCCTTACCCATACCCGGTATCATGCCGGCCAGATCCTTAATGTTACCCATCTTCTTGATCTGCTGTATCTGCTTTAGAAAATCCTCCAGGTTAAATTGGTTCTTAGCCAACTTCTTCTGAAGTTTTCTTGCCTCTTCTTCATCAAATTGCTCCTGTGCCTTTTCAACAAGAGAAACGATATCACCCATACCAAGAATACGGTCGGCCATCCTGCTTGGATGAAAAACATCCAAAGCATCCATCTTCTCACCCGTCCCTATAAACTTGATCGGTTTATCTACAACAGACTTAATCGATAAAGCTGCTCCACCCCTGGTATCACCATCCAACTTAGTCAACACAACTCCATCAAAATCAAGACGATCATTAAACTCCTTGGCCGTGTTCACTGCATCCTGACCAGTCATGGAGTCTACCACAAAAAGAATCTCATGAGGATCAATTGCCTTCTTAATGGCAGCAATCTCATTCATCATCTCCTCATCAACAGCCAGTCGACCCGCGGTATCAACAATCACTAAATCATGACCGTGGTTACGTGCATGCTTAATCGCATTTTTTGCAATCTTTACAGGATCAAGATTCCCCTCCTCAGTATAAACCGGGATCTCAACCTGCTCTCCTAATACCTTTAACTGCTCAATCGCCGCAGGTCTGTATACGTCACCTGCAACAAGCAAGGGATTCTTTCCTCTTTTTGTTTTTAGGAAATTACTTAGCTTTCCGGTAAATGTTGTTTTTCCAGATCCCTGTAAGCCAGCAATAAGAATTACCGTGGGGTTGCCGGAAAGATTAATCTCTTCAGACTCTCCTCCCATCAGTGCTGCAAGCTCATCATGAACAATTTTCACCATCATCTGCTTTGGAGAAACTGCTGTCAGAACATCCTGACCAATGGCTTTTTCTTTTACTGTGCTTGTGAAATCCTTGGCTATCTTGAAGTTAACGTCAGCATCCAACAAGGCTCTTCTAACATCCTTTAGTGTTTCTGCAACATTGATATCGGTGATTCGGCCCTGGCCCTTAAGAAGCTGAAATGATTTCTCCAGCCGTTCTGATAAACTCTCAAACATATCTTTAATTTATTCTAATACAAACTATTACATTCTTTCAGGCATCTCAATACCAAGCAGTAACATACTGTCCTGAATATGCCTCGCAATAAAATTACTTAGTGAAATACGGAAGCCCCTCTTTTGAATATCTTCCTCTTTTAATATCGGGATGTACTGATAAAAGTTATTGAACTCCTTTACCAACTCATAAACATAATTTGCAATCATAGCCGGACTCAATTCCTTCCCCGCTTCCTGTAATAACTCAGGAAAGGAATAAATGGTTTTTAATAGATTAACCTCCCTGGAATCCAACTCCATAGCCTCATCATAACGATAATCACAATATAAGCCTTTATCTCTGGCTTTTTTGTCAACACTGTTTATCCGAACATAAGTATATTGAATAAAAGGCCCGGTGTTCCCTGCAAAATCTATAGATTCCTTAGGATTGAAAAGCATAGTTTTCTGCGGATCAACCTTTAGTATGAAATACTTTAGAGCTCCCATGGCAATTCGAAAGTAGATATCAGACTTCTCTTCATCTGAAAAACCCTCTAGCTTACCTAATTCCTCCGATACCTGCTCAGCATTAGCTACCATCTCAATAATCAAGTCGTCTGCATCAACAACTTTCCCCTCTCTGGATTTCATCTTCCCCTCCGGCAATTCAACCATCCCATATGATAAGTGATATAACTTATCGGACCAGTCAAAGCCTAGCTTCTTCAGAATTATTGACAGAACCTTGAAATGATAAATCTGCTCATTGCCAACAACATAGATCTGTTTATCAAAGCCATACTCTTCAAAACGTTGATGCGCTGTTCCAAGATCCTGTGTCATATAAACACTAGTCCCATCACTCCTCAACAGGAGCTTCTCATCAAGACCTTCCCCACTTAGATCAGCCCAAACCGATCCGTCTTCTCTTTTTACTAAAACACCACTCTTCAAACCCTCTTCAACCAGGGATTTTCCAAGTTTATATGTCTGTGATTCGTAATAAATCTTATCAAAACTAATACCCAATCTACTATAGGTCTCTTCAAACCCCAAATAAACCCACTGATTCATCTTTTCCCACAAGCCAACAACTTCAGCATCATTTAATTCCCACTTACGAAGCATCTCCTGTGCCTCAAGAATTAAAGGTGCTTTCTTAGAAGCCTCATCCTTATCCATCCCTCCTTTAACCAGCTCATCGATCTCTTCCTTATAATGCTTATCAAAAAGAACATAATAATCACCTACCAGCTTATCTCCCTTCAAGCCCGTAGAATCCGGAGTCGCACCATCTCCCCATTTTTGCCAGGCAACCATAGATTTGCAAATATGAATACCCCTGTCATTAACAAGGTTAACCATCTTCACATTTTTGCCTGTAGCCTCAACAAGCCTCGAAACTGAAAGCCCAAGAAGATTATTCCTGATGTGTCCTAGATGTAGAGGCTTATTGGTATTTGGGGATGAATACTCAATCACAAACTTTGGTGAACTCTCATCTACTGAAATGTGACCATACTTTGTCTTACCGGCCACAGAATCAAAAAACCTGGCCCAATAACTTGTTCTTATAGTGAAATTCAGAAAGCCTTTTACATTCTCGTAACTGGCTATATCATCCATTTTCGATTGAATATATTCACCTAACTCCTGCGCGGTTTGATCAGGAGATTTCCTGGAAAACTTAAGAAAGGGAAAAACAACAAGAGTGAAATCACCTTCAAGATCTTTCCTGGTTCTTTGTAAAGGTATATCCACAGCCCCAATATCTGCCTTATACAAAGCTTTAAGTGCCTCAACCGTTACTTCTATTATCCTATCTTCCAGACGAACCATAATCCTGATTTTTTTTAGAGCGCAAAGATAGTAATATCAGCCCTTAATATCATTAATCAGGCATAATTTATAAAGATCAAAAAGTCTAATCGATGGCGAAGAGCCCGTGAGATTTCGCTTTATGGATTGTCCTAAAAGCCAATTTATCAATCTTAAAAAGCCATTAAGCCTAAACCTTCTGATCATATTGTACTTCTGCAATAGACGTATATGCTTATAAAGGAACTCCTTGTCACCATAGTTTTCCTCAATCTCCACCAAGTTTAAAACACTTTCCCTGGTCTTTTCAAGGAAATGAATAGCCGAATCCAAACCATTATGAATCATTTGGTTATCAATATGTTTTATCCTGATGTTTTTCTTTTCTAACTCCATACCAAAAAGAGTGTCCTCGTGACCATACCTGGTAATATTTTCATCAAAGTTGTTCTCTTTGAAAACATCTGCAGGTATTAGAAAATTAAAACTGGAAAAGCTGCTATATGGCTTTATATTTCTATGCTCAGCCGACATTGCTTCCCTTTTGAATCCATATTTCCACCTCAAAACTTCTTCCTTATCTATCGGAGCTTTATCCCAATAGGCAGTCCCTCCACACAAAACCATACCTGATTCACTTGTGGCTATATACTGCTGAATAAATCTTTCGGAAATCACTTCAGCATCCCCATCGATAAATAGAAGATTGGCGTATTTCGCCATACCGGCCAGGGTGTTCCTAATCCTGCTCCTGCCAATATTTTTAACAGAATGATAACAACTTACACCTTCCAATTTATCAAGTTCATTAAATACAGGCATGAATTTTGAATCAGACGAATCATTGCCGATGATAATCTCATAGGGCTGATCCAGTTTCTGCCCCTGAGTGTACAAATCCTTCACCAACAAAGAAGGATCATGATTGAAAATTGATATTAATATGGAGATCATAAGTATAGGCCAAATATAATGAATCGCTATCTTTGCACACTATGATGAAAAAAATAATATTATACTTGACAACGGCTCTGGCCACCTTAATATTGTCATCACAAGTAGCTTTTACACAGGGATATAGAATAGAAGCAGCAATAATAGGAGTACAGGATACCAGCCTGATACTCTCATACAGATATGGTCAGAAGTTTTATACTCTGGATACTGCATCGACTAATAATGAAGGATATGCAGTTTTTGAAGATACAAGTCGGATTGAAAGAGGCATGTACCAAATTATCCTCCCGGATAAAAGCTTTATCGACTTCTTTATTGATGAAACAAGCTCTATCTCTATCAAATCAGAAAAAAATGCCTTGATTGAAAATCTGAAAACTGATAACAACCCCGGAAATCAATTATTCTTTGAATGGCAGGCGAAAAATCAGGATTTACGAAAAAGAGCACTGTCGCTGCAATCAAAAATAGAGACAGCCCAAAAAAATAACAGCCAAACAGAAACATATCAAGAAGATCTGGCTTCGATAAGAAATGAAAATAGGCTGCTTTGGGATACAGCTATTAATAAACTGGGCAATCACCTGGCTGGAAAGTTCTTAAAAGGGATGAGACCTTTTGAAGTACCTGAAAGTATCTACAAAAAACCGAATGGGGAAATCGATCAAATAGCTCAATATAATTATTACACAGCTCACTTCTTTGATGATATTGATTTTACCGATCCAGCTCTGATCAGAACACCTCTGATCCATTCCAAACTGGATCAGTTTTTCAATAGAGTGGTTCCGGGAATTCCTGATTCGGTAATTGTGCATGCACGAAAAGTAATTGAACGTTCCGAATCAAATCCGGAAATGTTCCAGTTTGTGGTTCAGTATCTGCTTAACCTTTACTCCGAACCAAAAATCATGGGTATGGATGCAGTTTATGTCTTTATTGCTGAAAATTATTACCTCAATGGCAAGGCAAACTGGGTGGATGAAAAAAATCTTAATTCAATCCAAACAAGAGTTCAGGCACTCAAACCCCTTCTTTTGGGTCAGCCTGCTCCAAAATTGATAGGATTGGAAACACCAGAAGGAGAAGTAATTGACATCCACAACCTTGATGCCAAACTGATTATCCTGTATTTCTGGGAACCTGATTGTGGCTTTTGTAAAACAGCAACACCCAATTTAATGAAGGTTTATAAGGATTTCCAAGACAGGGGTGTAAAGGTGGTAGCTGTAAATACAAGAGATGAGAAGGAACCTTGGGAGAAATTTATTGCTGAACATGAACTAACCTGGATAAATGTGTATCCGCCACTGAATATCCTTGATGCATT
>CAYUNU010000105.1:0-9885 GCA_964446195.1 uncultured Porphyromonadaceae bacterium
CAATAAACGACTCTGAATATCAGGATATAATTAAAGAAATGAAACAAGAAATCCTTCGTCAAAGGGAGTTAGTTGATGATTTAGATGAAGGCAATGAGGTGATCAATAAGCTAATTAAGAAATATTGGTAATCTTAATTAATCAATTATGAGTTAGCAATCACTTGTAACCAATGCCAACATATCCAACCCAGTGCCTTGAGTTTGCAGGAGCTGTTACACCCATTCCCAGATCCTCCACAGGAAAGAGATCATGATCGATACTGGTGGCATAATGCAATAATTGGCCTGAAAGCGGTTTGCCTAATAAGGATGCACTAATCTTATTAGCAGTCATCAGTCCCAGAGGAATCGAATACCTACCACACCAAGTCCATTTGTACTCGTGGTAATCCGACTTCTGGACAGTGTAATTAACAAACTTCTTGATTTTCTTAATCGAGATATCACCGACAAGGGAATTGTCGATGATTTCTTTTTCATAACTTAATGCTTTTCTGTTTCCTTCTTCATCCGAACCATAAGGCGCCATATCTTTACCTCCCCACTCAAGGTCGCCATAATGCACAGCATCATTGGATATTACGATTGCAATATCCTTTCCAAATTCCATACCTCTCTCCTTCATTATCTCCATTATCACAGAGCTCAGGTTTTGTGAAATTTCCGTCATCCTGTCGTAGCTCATATAAGGTACCAGAACAGGAATAATCTGCAATCCAACATTTTGCCTCTGAAGGAAAGGATTTAGGGCCTCGAGCGACTGCTCTGCCATCATCATACTATCATGGACAAGCCATTCATCATCGGGAAGCCTTTTCAGAATCTCATCTCTCATTTGAGATACAGGTATTCTGCCATAAGGAGCATCCCAGTGGCTGAATGAGCCAAAGACTAATTTGTCCTCCAAACCGAAGGTCTTCGCTTTATGAGCAACGCCAAAAAGAATGACCGTTTTTGCTTTTACACCTGTCAGGGTGCTCAGGGTAACTTCCCCTGCATACTTGTAATCATCATGAGGAGCTATAGCTGCCAGCCATTCCTCTTCATTTATATCACCAACACGCTCATTAAGTCTGCTCACTATACTGTCCATTTGCATATCGCGCCAGGCAAAACCAACTGTATCTATTACCGGTCGGGATACGATATCGCCCGTATAACCCAGCGAATCGAGGAAAGACTCGGTCTCCCTCAGAGTACTAAAATAAAAAGATCTGTTCCGCGGGTTAAAGAATCCATGTTCGCCACCCTCATAGAGCTTAAGGACACACTTGTTACCCGTCCATTCCAAAGCCTTCTGAAAATACCTTCCTGTTTCCACAGGTACCAATTGATCTTTGGTACCCAAAAGAAATAGTGTAGGAGGTGCTCCGGATCGAATATTATGGAGAGGAGAGAAAGTCGTGAATTCTTCCCCAATCCTTTCATATCCATACCCGGCCGGCCCGTTGTCGACAACAGGGTTAAATAGAACCAAAGCATTGGGTATGCAACTGACAGTCAGGTCATCAGAAGTGTCATCATAAGCTTTGATCAAGGCTGTAGCTGCTGCCAGGTGGCCACCCGCAGAGCCTCCGGAAGCAACAATCTTATCCGGATTGATATGTAATTTCCCCGCGTTCTCTCTTAAATATCTGATAGCAGATTTAGCATCAGACAGAGCCTCAAAAGGGCTTGCATTATGCTTTGATTTCACCCGATAATCGGCAAGAATAGCCACCATATTCCTGCTTGTCAAATATTCTGCCTGAGGACGAAACTGCTCTATAGTCCCTCCGTTCCATCCCCCGCCAAAAAAGAAAATTATGACCGGATATTGCTTCTCGATAGTCTTATTATCCGGATAAAGTATTTCAAGCTTAAGGCTGATCGTATCAACTTTCTTGTAAACATATTCTTTACTCTCCTGGGCAAATGTTGACAAGCTGAAAAGAGATGCTACTACTAATATCAGGCGAAATTTCATGAAACCTAATTTTGTTATTTATTACTTCTTTTTCAGTGGTGTGAGTAATATTTTACGAAACTCAACTTCAGATCCTTCAGCCTGAATAGCTATTTGCCCTTTATTAGCAGTGCAATCGTAGCCATGGTTAACCATATCACCATTTACCCATACTTTTATCTCTCTATCAACACAATGGATGATCATATTATTCCATTCACCAAGAGGCTTTTCCGATCCGTCAGTCAGGTTTTCAACTCTTCTATTTTTGCCTTCAACTATCCCCCACTTTTCTTCCGGGCCCCTTCTCTTCACCATATCAGGAACTTTAACATCCTCCACGATACACCAGAAATCACCCGCATGCTCATGCTGCATCTGGACCTCGAGCGACTGAGGAAACATCTCATATAAAGCTCTGGGTATTGAAGCATGAACAAGAACTCCACAATTACCAGGTTCTCCTGCAAAACGATATTCCAATTCCAACTTATAATTCTCGTATGGCCGATCAGTTATCAAGTGCCCTCCCGGCGTACCTAAACTCACGAGCAAACCATCTCTCACAATGAATGGTACGACGCCATCTGGTTTATCATCAAGTTCCGGAACATCCATATGCCACCCAGAAAGATCCTTACCATTAAATAGGCTTAAGGATTTCTGGTAGTCCTCCTGAGCAAATAAGCTTAAACTAAAGCTTGTAAGTATTATAATAATTACAGTTTTCATATTTCTTGCTGTATTGAATTACTTATTTTTTCATTAACAATTAACAATTGATCTCACCGAAGCTTATATCCTGCTCTATAAGGATATTCGTCGAACTCATCTCCTCCTCCATCGGCACGGGGATCACCTGATTCCACGAGAAGTTCAAACAGTTGTTTATTCAGTCTTTCCTGAACAAGGACATATTCAGGATTACCTGCCAGGTTATTAAGCTGATAGGGATCCTTAATCATATCATACAGTTCCTCTTGGGGTCGTTTTGCAAATGACCAATCATAGTACTTCCTGTACTCTGGGTTGGAGGCATTATCAATGAGAAAATTCTTTGTAGGTCCATTATCACAATCGGGAAATGTATTCATCGGATGCGTTGCCCCGTCGGGCACTCCCACAGGCCATCTATCCGGCTTAAAATTATATATGTACTGATATTTTTTTGTCCTGATACTACGACATGGATAGCCGGCTGTGGAAGGGATAGCCTGAGCTGGCACATGTCTCTCTTTACCAAAAATCACCTTATCACGATCCTTGCTCACCCAACCCTCTTGCTTTGAATAGAGTATAGGCTCCAGAGAAACGCCGGTCATCTCTTCAGGTATATCAACACCGGCCAGAGCCAGCAGTGTTGGTGCAAAATCGGTAAATGACACGAAATCTTCAATTTTTCTTCCCGGGCTTACTTCATCACCCCATCGTATTGCCAGGGGCTGCCTAACGCCCATATCGTATACATTTGATTTAGCCCGAGGAAAGGGGAAGCCGTTATCGCCTGTCATGATTACAATAGTATTATCGAGCTCACCTATATCGTCCAGAAAATCAATAGCTTCGGCACAGTCCTGGTCGAATCGTTGCACCTCAAAATAATAATCGGCAATATCTGATCTTATGACTTCAACATCAGGATAAAAACCTGGAACATCAATGGAATCGATATTTATTCCTGATTTAGCCCCTGATCCCTCAACGTATCCCCGGTGTGGATCATATGCCCCCAGCCAAAAGCAGAAAGGTTTATCATCTGGCCAAGAGCTTATAAAATCTTCGAATCCTCCGAAAGCAGGGCCACCCGGATTGGTATCTGTATAACCTCCGGCTTCCAGATCACCCGGTCCCCAACATTTGCGCCAATGGCCAATGAAATATCCGGCTTCTTCGAGAAGCAAGGGATAAACAGGTATTTCGACGTCCAGAGTAGACCAAAGATTTGCGCCCTGCCCCAGCCGCCAGTGGTACTGACCTGTGAGGACAGCATTCCTGGATGGTGTACATGAAGGACTTGACACATAGGCATGTTCAAAGAGTATACCCTCCTCAGCCAGACGATCAAAGGTTGGCGTTTTAACCACCTGGTCGCCGTAAGCACCAGCATGAGGCCACCCCCAGTCATCAGCCATGCAAAAAAGGATGTTGGGTCGGGGAGCCTCTTTCTCGCAAGAAACAAAAGCAGCAATACTTATGAGGGAAAATAGAAAGGCAATAGAGTATTTCATGACAATTACAGTTTTGAGAAAGGAGGCATTAAGCTCTTTCAAAAATAGCAAAATTCATAACTTAATTTTTGCATGCCTTGCCACTTCTATGAATAACTCGCATAACACATAGCACTTCCATCCTTAGCCAAACTACACCCACTCATCGACCAATGGAATTTATGAGCTTTGTAATGTTAGATATTGTAGATGAATTACAGTTGATCTAGAACATTTTGAATACAGATAATAATTTCCTGATTTTACCCTTTGAAATTTTTAATAACACCCAAAAAATCAGGAAAAATGAATAAGTTTTTGAACTCACATGCTTTTATTATGATAGTTATTGTAATTCTAGCGTCATCAGATATCAGCGGTCAAACAAGCTTCAGAGCAGGCAGCATCAGCAGTTTTAATGCCCCGGCAGGCATTTTCTCGGGAGATATTGATATGGACGGAGATAACGATATTGTGGCCGGATCGGGCAATAATGGAATCAGCTTATGGATAAACCAAGGAGGGAATCCGATTAGCTGGACAAAGCAAACTATTGATAATAATTCAGGCGTTTGCCTCAGTGTATCTATTGCTGACATATCGAAAGATGGCAGACCGGATATTGTGGCTATATCAACCAGCAGAGATCAAATTATATATTATGAGAATGAGGGAGGAGAGCCTACAATCTGGTCGAAAAATATAATCTCATCTTTCACCGATCCCCATGAGATATATGTCTGCGATTTTGATAGGGATGGATATCAGGATGTTTTCGCAGCAGGCATGAGTGAGACCGGGGAAATAAGCTGGTGGCACAATGATGGTGGTAATCCGGTGCAATGGACTAAGCAGGCAATCAGCATTCATGAGCCCGGCGCCCGATCTGTCCATGTTGGTGATATAGATGGAGATGGTGACATGGATGTTGCCGGAGCAATTTTCGCGACCGACGAAGTTACCTGGTGGAGAAACGATGGAGGCACACCTGTCAACTTCACCAAACAGGTAGTGGATAACTCCTTTGATGGATCACATCGTATTCAGGCTGCAGATATGGATAGTGATGGCGACCTCGACTTAGTTGGTACAGCTTATATGGGAGCTTCAATCACCATATGGAAAAATGAAGGAGGAAGCCCGGTGAGTTGGTCGAAGCATATTGTTGATGATGAACTGGGTGGAGCGGTGATAGGTTTTGCCGTAGATATAAACTCTGATGGGTTTATGGATATTCTTGGAACGGCCCAAGGTACTCATACAATTGCCTGGTATGAGAATAAAGGACTGGCCGAAATGAGTTTTAAAAAACGTGTTCTGCAAGACGACTTCGCCGGGGTATGGCCTGCCTATGCTTGCGACCTGGATGGTGATCTGGATATAGATTTGCTCGCAGGAGGATTCAATATCAATGAGATACGCTGGTATGAGAATAAACAAGTAGGCCGCTTCAGCAGCCAAATAAAGGTTAATGACACTCCAACCAAGCTTGGATTCTTTGTACCCGAAGAGTATAATCCTGATGAAAAATATAAACTTATTGTTGCTCTTCATACCTGCGGAGATGAGATTGAGTATTCAAGATATAGATACAACCTGATACCCCTATGCTTAGAACAAAATGCAATAATGGTCGCGCCTGATTGCCAGAATAATATCGGCAATACTGATATACCGGATCCAGCCTTTATTATTGACGCCATAGAATATGCTGCCAGAAGATTTAATATTGATGAGGATTATATATATCTCACCGGAGGATCTTGCAATGGCCGAACAGCTCTGAAATATGGCCTTGAGAAAATATATGACTTCCGGGGAGTAATTCCTTTTAACCCCTACATCCCCGAATGGACAGAAGGATACTATGATTTCAGCTCCGATATGCCTGTTTGTTTTGCAGTCGGCACCTTGGATCCGAATTACAATCTGGCTCACGAAGCATTTGATCAGTTGCTTGAACATCAGGGTAGAACCGCCTTTATCCCAATCCATGGTAAAGGACATGAATTTTACTTCGAAGAATTTACCGAGCTAATGCTGGAATGCATCTATACTATCGACTCATTAAGGGAAAATAGCTCCTCGGCGAACCTGCCAACTCTTAAATCAGGAAGTTTTAATATTTTCCCTAACCCCTTCTCTTCTACCATAACTGTTCGCACTGATAAGCCCCTTAAAGGCAAGTTAGATGTATCATTCATGGACCTAACAGGCAAAATTATCTACCAAAAGTCCTATTGTCAAAGCGAAATTGGAGATTCACAATTTAATATTCAACTGGGGGAACATGACATTCCATCAGGATTATATTTTATCCTGATGGAAACAGGAGGTGAAAAATATCTCTCAAAAGTGATAAAGGAATGATTATTAGCGCATGGACATCAGCATAGAGAATATCATCAGTATCAGTGGTATTCCAAAATAGAACAGGCTCAATCTGTACTTACGCTTCGAACTTTTGGATTTGCTAATGAAGATACATCCAATTTGCACGATAAACAGGGCGAAAATCATTATTGAGACATGCTCAATCTCCCAAAACCTGATCGTGGGTGAATTACCGGGATCTATCGCATTGCTCTCCACTAAAGCTTTATCTGCTCCCGGATAAAAATACATTAGCAGGCCTACAGCCAACTGCATGTATAATGCTATTACATAAGCCTTACCAATAATTCTATACTGCTTTTTATACTCATGCATTTTTACTAATCCCAGGATGGCAGTCAGCAGACTTGTTATACCCAGGAAAAGGGCGAGGATGCTAACTATTAAGTGGGTATAAAAAATTGCCTGATACATTGCTTGAGGTTTTTGATAAAAGTACGAAATAATACTATTCTCAGTTAAGTATCCTAAAAGCTAACAAAGAAACCCAGTCGGGCTCATCATTAAGTGAAGGCACCCAGGCAAATTTGCTCCCTCCTGAATTTTCAAACATCTCTCTGAATGAAACGCCTATTTCCCAGCTTGTCTCCAAACAATCAATCAGAAATGAGGGAGATATCAGCAGAACAGACTTCCCTTTTTTGGCATAATCATTTAAAACATTCTCTGTCTGCGGCCCGATCCACTTTTTCCCAAACCTTGATTGAAAGGCTACTGAGTATTTCTCATCAGGAATTCCGGCTTTTTCAGCAATATCAGCTGCTGTCTGATAGCAATCACGAGTATAACAGCTAATCCCGCTGTCATTACTAAGATCCTGGCAGCCCAAACTTTCGCATGACTCACCCCTGTGATCCTCTTCAATCTGCTTCAATGGCAAGCCATGAAAGCTAAACACGACTTTATCATACGAATTCCAGCTTTTTATCTCCAGGCGATCAGACAATAAGCCGATGTATTTTTGATCATTCTTAAAAACCGGGAACCACTTCACAGCAGGCTTTACAGAAAGACCCAGCAATACGCGTTCAACTTCAGCTTTTATTGATCCCGTGGTTGCTGCGGTTTCATGAGGGAACAGGGGAACAAAAATAATTTCATCAGGATTATCCTGCTCTGCTTTCTCCAGTATTGATTGAATGGAAGAAGAGCCATATCTCATGGCGTGAAAAACCTTATAACCATCAGGAAGAATGAGGTTTAGCTGTACAGAAAGACTATCTCCATAGTACTTTAAGGGGGAGCCTTTGTGCTTGTCCCATATTAATTCATACCTCTTCCTAACTTTCTTTGTCCGCCTGGGCACTATTATCCCATTAACCAAAATATATCTTAGAAATGCAGGCATATTTATTACATAGGGATCCATAAGAAACTCTTTCAGATAGCTCTTTATAGCTCTATCAGTAAGCGCCTTAGGTGTTCCAAGTTGTAGCAGCACGATCCACTTCATCACTTAAGCTCCAATAAATTAGCTGCTCTGTCGGCCAGATGATATCCCTGCTTTACTCTATCAGCAATACCTATACCATCCAGAATATTTCCACCAATAATAAAGTTTGAATGCTGTTTTTCCAATTGACTTATTCTTGCCATTTTCTTATCTGATTCAAAGCTATACTGGGGTATGGCTCCATTATGTCGGAATATTTTCAATAGATCAGGATCAAAAGTCTTAAGGTCCATCAAATCCAATATCTCCTCTTTTACTTGTTTTATGATCTCCTCATCACTAGCCTTTATCCATTTTGGATTCCTCACACCACCCATAAAGATTGTCAATAAGGCTCCTCCCTCAGGTGCACGTTCAGGTAAAAAGGCTGATAGGAATAACACACCCAGCAATTGCCTACCCTCACAATGGGGTATCAGCCCACCAAAAGCATCAAGTTTTCGTCCATTCCACTTATTAAAGCCCAGCACCACTTCCACGGTAGGTGCATAAGAAACGGCCTTTATAGGATCCAGGCTCCCGGCTTCAAGAAACTGAAACATGCTGTTTTCCAGATGAGGTGCATTCAAGCATGAAATCAGGATATCAGATTCAAAATGCACAGCTTTACCGTTCTGGGATGCATCAATTTGATATTTCCCTTCCTGTTTAGTAATAATCGCATCCTCAATACTGGTCCAAATCCTATATTTCCCTGCATGTTTTTCAAGGCTCCTGGTCAATTGCTCCAGTCCTCCGTTGAAAGAAAAAACATCTCTTGTGGCCTTTGCTTCTCTGGCCGACTTACCCTCTTTTTTCTTCTTTAGGGTGCCACCTATGAAGCTGCCATAATTTTGCTCCAGAGCATACAACTTAGGAAAGGCTGTCCTGGTTACCAGCAGCGATGGATCGCCGGCATAAACACCGAGAATAAAGGGATCAATAGCATAGGACAAAAACGACTTCCCCATCCTCCTCTTCACCAGCTGAGCCAGGGTCTCATTAGGATCCGTTCCTTTTTTCCTGAAAGGTTCACCCAGGATACGGAACTTATCAGTCAGCCTAAAAAGAGGAGTACTAACAGCAGAGATCGGTCCGGAGGGCAATGCAGCCCACTTGCCATTTTTGAGAATCAACCTCCTTTTTACAGCTTTCTCACCTATCTGTAGGTCAAGATCCTCATGCAAATCCTCAATCAACTCAGCCAATTCCGGAGAGCCAATAATCCCGGTATTTGGGCCAGTCTCATACATGAATCCATTCTCATGGACAGTTTTTATCACACCTCCTACCCGATCTGATTTTTCCAGGAGGACAAAATCAATATTCAGCTTTGCTAACTTATATGCAGTTGTTAAACCAGTTAATCCTCCACCTAAAATTATCACTTTAGCCTTTTTCATCTCTCAAACACTCTTTAAATGGTTTTTGAAAAACCCTCACTCTTGCCATCTTGCTTTGGATCCAGCCTCATTGCCACTACCCTGGATAGCAGTTTCCCTACAGAGCTCAATGTGAGTCCTTTATCATTTAGCTCCAGCAGTCCGTCCTTCTCAAGATCCGCGAAGTCCTCCGCTTTATAAGCAAAGATATTCTGAATATCACTTACAGGCATATTGTTCTCCTTGCTGATAGTCTGGAAATCAAGAAGCCCATTACACATTAGCTCAGTAATCGCCGAACGGATAATAATCTCATTATCATTGAGTTCATACCCCCTCTGTACTGCATGAGCATTCTCATTTATTGCCTTAATATAGGAATCCGGATGTCGAACATTTTGCAAATATGCCTTTTCAAGCTGACTAATTGCAGAAGCCCCAAAGGCATAAACCTGTCCGGTTGTTTCCCGAGTGCAATAACCCTGAAAATTTCTATGCAACTGGCCCTTTTCACTTGCTTCTC
>CAYUNU010000106.1:0-9852 GCA_964446195.1 uncultured Porphyromonadaceae bacterium
CAATATGTTATCCGACGAATGGCAGGATTTTTATATAGTTGGTTTACAGTTCTCATGGGTTCCATGGGATTATGAAGAAGTGAAAAGGAAAAAAGACATTATTAACATCAGCTCCCAAATGATTAAATACGAGCATGAAACATTTGATTTGCAGCTTCAATCAGCTATTGAGAATATTGTTAATCGTATCCATCTTAATAAGGAAATAATTCAGCAAGATGAAAAAATGGTTGAGCTAAGGGAATCAATTCGTTTGGCTATGGAAAAACGTTTGGAAGAAGGAGTAATTACGAGTTCTGAATATATTGCAGAACTTAATCGTGAAAAGCAGGCTAGACTAGATCTTGAACAGAGTAAGCTGGAGTTGCTAGCTAACCAATTGGCTTATAAGGTTATCAATGGAAAATAAATCGACTTGATATAATGAATAAATATTTATCAAATGAAATATATTAAATACTACTCCATCCTTTCAGGACTAATGTTCCTAACTTTTTGTGGAAAAGTAGAGAAGGATTTTGACGCTAATGGGCATTTCGAAACAACAGAAATACACATTTATGCTGAAAACCCGGGACGCTTGGTTTACTTTTCGCCTGAATCAGGAACAGTTTTAAAAAAGGATCAGCTCGTTGGATTAATAGACACAACAGCTTTTAACCTTCAAAAAGAACAGGCAAAAGCAAGAATTGATGCTGCCCTGGTCCAGATTCCCGGAGTAGCTGCACAAAAAAATGTTGTTGTCAAGGAAATTGAGACAATGGACTTTGAGATTAACAGGATTTCCAAACTTGTAAAAGATGGGGCGGCAACCCAAAAAAATCTCGACGACCTTGTTAACAAAAAGAAGGTTGCGATTGCTCGTATGAATACTTTTGATCATCAGATAAAGTCTATCAGAGCAGAAACAAATGTTATCAATTCACAGATAGAACTTATTGATAATCAGATTGAACATTCAAAAATTAATGCCCCTATAGATGGCCTTGTTCTTGAACGCTTTGCTAGCGAATCTGAGCTTGTTGCCCCCGGGAAAATTCTGTTTAGCATGGCAGCCGTTGATGAAATGGATCTGAAGGCTTATGTGAGTGGTGCACAATTAAGTTCAATAGCTCTTGGCCAGTCAGTAACTGTCAGGATAGATTGGGAAGAGTCGGATTACATGGAGTATCAGGGGATTATCTCATGGGTTTCAGCTGAAGCAGAATTTACCCCAAAGATTATTCAAACAAAGGAGGAGAGAGTGAACTTGGTATATGCAATTAAGATCAGGGTGAAGAATGATGGCAAAATCAAAATAGGCATGCCTGGAGAGGTTATTTTCTAATGATAGCTGACCCAATAATATCGTGTACAGATCTCTCAAAGAGTTTTTCTGAGCTGCAAGCATTAAAGAGAATTAACCTGGATATCCTAAAAGGTGAGGTGTTTGGAGTTATTGGGCCTGATGGTGCAGGAAAAACTACTCTTTTTCGACTGATTGCATCATTAATGATTCCTGATGAGGGGAGTGTTTCAGTTTTGGGTTATGACTCCGTAAAAGATTATCGTGAAATCAGGAAGAATCTGGGATATATGCCGGGGAGATTCTCATTATATCCTGATTTGTCGGTTGAGGAAAATCTGAATTTTTACGCTGCGGTTTATGGCTCTTCCATCAAAGAGAATTATCATCTTATTGAAAGTGTTTATTCTCATATAGAACCTTTTAAGAAACGTAGGGCAGGCAAACTTTCCGGTGGGATGAAACAAAAGCTGGCCTTAAGCTGTGCTTTAATCCATAGTCCTAAAATTTTAATCCTTGATGAGCCTACAACAGGTGTTGATGCTGTTTCAAGAAGAGAGTTTTGGGAAATGTTAAAAGAATTGAAGAACAAGGGTATAACTGTGCTGGTTTCAACGCCATATATGGATGAGGCAAGGAGGTGTGATAGGATTGCTTTGTTTCAAAAAGGGGAGATACTTAAAATTGATACTCCCGAATTGTTGGTTAAGCAATTGGATATAAGCTTATTTGCCGTTAGAAGTGTGGATAAGCAAGGTGTTTTAAGTACAATAAGAAGCTCTCAAATGGTAAATCAGGCCTATATGGCAGGACAGCTTGTTCATTACACTTCAGTATCAGGGGGCATTGAGGAGATGAGAAAATATCTCCAGGATAAGGGATTTAAGGATTTTGAGATTATGATTATTGAGCCGGACATTGAGGATTGTTTTATCCACCTAATGACGAAGTAGATGGAATCAAGAGAGATAATTATAGAAGTTAAAGACCTTGTAAAAAAGTTTGGCCCTTTTGTAGCTAATGATCATCTCACGTTTGATGTATTCAAAGGGGAGGTTTTTGGATTTCTGGGGGCTAATGGAGCGGGAAAGACTACTGCAATCAGAATTCTCAGTGGTTTGTCTAAACCAAGTTCGGGAAAAGTTATGGTTGCAGGATTTAATGCTTTTGACCAAACTGAAAAGATTAAAACCGTAATAGGTTATATGAGTCAGAGGTTTTCTCTCTATGACGACCTTACAGTTTATGAGAATATCAGGCTTTACGGTGGTATTTATGGCTTGAGTAGAGTGGAGATCAGGAAGAGGAGTGGAGAATTGCTGGAAAAATTAAAGATTCCCGAATTGAGAGATAGATTGATAGGTTCTCTTCCTTTGGGTTGGAAGCAAAAATTAGCTTTTTCAATTGCAATACTACATCAGCCAAGAATTGTTTTTCTGGATGAACCAACTGGAGGTGTTGATCCAATCACAAGGAGGCAATTTTGGGATTTGATATATGATGCCAGCAAAAATGGTATTACTGTATTCGTAACAACCCACTATATGGATGAGGCAGAATATTGCGATCGTGTTTGTATTCTTGCAGATGGGCAGGTAAAAGCTATAGGGAATCCGGATAAACTTAAAGAAGATTATAATACAGATAGTTTTGACGATGTGTTTTTTCAGATCGCCAGAGAAAAGAAAAAAGTATGAAGCAGTTTTTAAGTTTTGTAAGAAAGGAATTTCAACACATTTTCAGGGATAAAAAGACGCTCCTTGTACTGTTTGGTATTCCTGTAATGCAGATATTGATATTTGGCTTCGTAATTACAAATGATTTTAAAAACATTGGAATAGCCGTTATGGACCAGTCCAAAGATCAGAAGTCTGAGGCACTGATAAATCGTATTTTTTCATCAGGATATTTCCTGGACATGGGGACTATTAATGCGACGGATGAAATAAGTGACAAATTTAAATCGGGTAAAGTAAAGGCGGTTCTTGTTATAAGTCCATCTTTCTATAAGAATTCAGTTGGGTCGAAAGAAGCAGAAGTACAGATAATTACAGATGCATCTGATCCAAATCTGGCAAATACTGTTGTAAATTATCTATCTGGGATAATACGCTCCTTCGCCAGTGAAGGACTTCCTGTCGGGATGCAAAGGGGTATTGTACCAGAGACTAGAATGGTTTACAACGAACAGCTTGAAGGTGCCTATATGTTTGTTCCAGGCACAATTGCTTTGATCCTCATGCTCATATCAGCTCTTCTGACGTCTATTTCTGTTACCCGGGAGACGGAGCAGGGACCTATGGCGGTTTTGCTCGTAAGTCCTTTAAAACCGGGTCTGATTATCACAGGAAAGGTAATACCTTATGTCCTTTTGGCTTTTTCAAATGGCATCGTAATACTACTACTTAGCTATTTTGTGTTCGGCGTGCCCGTTAATGGGAGTATTTTATTATTGCTGGGTTCAATGTTACTGTACATTACCCTGGCCCTTTCCATAGGTATATTTTTTAGTACAATTGCAAAAACTCAGCAGGTAGCTATGTTTTTGTCCCTGTTTGCTCTGATGTTACCGACCATACTGCTTTCAGGTTTTATTTTCCCAATTGAGAATATGCCCTGGCCTCTTCAATGGATTAGTCATATAATGCCTCCAAGATGGTTTATAGTAATATTGAAAGATATTATGCTGAAGGGCAATGGAATACAATACATATGGGATGAAACTCTTATTCTTGTGGGCATGACAGTATTCTTTTTAGTTGTAAGTATTAAGAAATTTAAAGTCAGGCTGGAATCATGAGAACCATAATTTTCTTAATACAAAAGGAATTTATTCAGATTTTTCGGAATCGCACACTTTTGCCAATAATTTTTATCGCACCTATTGTTCAAATGTTAGTGCTGGTATTTGCTGCAAATATGAATATGAGGGATATTGATTTTTGTGTTTATGATGGAGATGGTAGCATGACATCCACCAGCTTGATATCAAAGTTTGAGGGTAGTCCATTTTTTGTATCTAATGGACATGTTAATTCATCAGATTTGGCAGAAGAAATGCTCCAGAATGGCGAAGTAGATTTGGTTATCAATATCGCTGATGGATTGGAAAGAGGGCTGATGACTGAAGGCACAGCTAAGGTTCAGGTTCTTGTTGATGGAATAAATAGTGCCTCTGCTGTTCTCATGGCCGCCTATGCTCAGAATATTCTAGTTGATTTTAATAAAAATATCATAGCACAAATTGGCGCATCTGGCCAGAATGCTTCAATGATGCCCAGGATAAATGTTGTTTACAATCACTGGTATAATCCGGAGTTGGATTTTAAAATATTTATGGTTCCGGGGATTCTGGTTATACTGGTTACCATGGTTGGCTGGATACTTGCAGCCTTCAATATAGTGAGAGAGAAGGTACTAGATACGATAGAGCAGATAAATGTTACTCCCATTAAAAAGTACCAGTTTATACTAGGCAAACTTGCACCTTTCTGGTTTATTGCAATGTTTGAACTGGCTTTTGGCCTTTTTATCGGGAAAATTATTTTCCATATTCCCATACTTGGAAGCTTGGGCCTGCTGTTTGCCTTTGCAGGCCTATACCTTATCGTCGCTTTGTCTATCGGGCTATTTATTTCAACTATTTCTCAAAACCAACAGCAGGTTATGTTTGTGAGCTTCTTCTTTATGTTAACCTTTATACTGATGTCGGGGATATTTACACCCGTTGAAAGCATGCCCCACTGGGCAGATATTTTTAACTATTTCAATCCAATTGCTTATTTTATGAGGGTTATCCGTATGATCGTACTAAAAGGTTCGGAGTTTAGTGATGTTTCTCTTGATTTCTTATTAATTTCGATTTTCGGACTGCTTATGATTTCACTTGCTACCTGGAGATATAGAAAACGGGCTTAGTATTGTGCTGTTATTTAATTATTATTTAGAAAACAAATAAATAGGGCCTTGATTTGAACTATTAATGTGAAATATTTCACATATTTTGATCTAAATGAACTATTTTGACAACGATTATCCAATTATCAAAATATGTCGAAATATAGACCCATGTATTTTCTCAAATTAATTCGGATAGGATTTCTATTTACTTTTTTTGTTTTGAGGATCCTAAGTCTTTCAGCTCAATCCAATGATGATTGTTTAATGTGTCATGAGGATCCAGACCTATATACGATGAGGAATGGGGGTAAGCTTTCTCTTTACATCAAAGCGAATGCCCTTGAAAAATCAGTCCACAAGTATGTTGATTGTGCAGATTGTCACCAGGATGCTGCGGTGGATGAATTTCCACATCCTGAAAAACTTGAACCTGTTAATTGTGGTATTTGTCATGATCAGGCAATGGAAAATTTCGATACGGGTATCCATGGTCAGGCATTACGTCTTAACGAATTATATGCTCCAACATGTGTTGAATGCCATGGTAAGCATAATATATTGTCGGGTAAGGAACCTAAATCTCCCACTTATAAAATGAATATACCAATACTATGTGGTAAATGTCATAGAGAAGGAGCACCGGTTGCAAGAACCTACAATATTTCAGAGCATAATATCCTTGAAAACTATAGTCAGGATATTCACGGTATAGGTTTGTTTCAGAAGGGTTTGATCGTATCTGCAACTTGTAATGACTGTCATGGTAATCATCTGGTTCTACCTCATACAAGTCCTAATTCAAGCATCTCTAAAGAAAATATTGCTTCAACATGTATGAAATGCCATTCTAAAATAGAGGAGGTGCATACTAAGATAATTAGGGGAGAGCTTTGGGAGGAGGAACCAGGTGCAATTCCTGCATGTACATCATGTCATATCCCACACAAGGTTAGTTCTCAAAATATTACTCCAAACATTTCTGATGCTTCCTGTTTGAAGTGTCATGAGAAATATGATATCCACAAGATAGAGAATGGTAAAACAACTACTCTTACTGTAAATAAGGCAGATATTAATAATTCAGTTCACGAGAATATCTCATGTGTAAAATGTCACTCCGATGTTAGCACTCATCTCAGTCGGCCTTGCGAAACAGTAAGCAGGGTTGACTGCTCTAATTGTCATGCTGAGGTTTCGAATATTTACATGGAAAGCGGACATGGCAAAGCTTATATAAATGGAGATAAAAACACGCCATATTGTACTGATTGCCATGGAACTCATAAGTCTAAATCGAGATATGATGATACTTCTCCAACATACCGGGCAAATATTCCAAAGCTTTGTGGTGAGTGTCATACAAATGATGGTAAGGCTAACGCAACAGCCAATTTGCATGAAAAGGATGCTTTGCCTGATTATTCATCCAGCATACATGGAAGGGGACTATCAGAAAAGGGCCTGGTTGTAAGCGCCGTTTGTACTGACTGTCATTCCTCTCACTATATTCTTGGAGAGGAGGATGAAAGATCATCTATTCATAAGAAAAATATCCCTGCTACTTGTGCAAGCTGTCATAAGGGTATTTATGATGAGTATATTCTGAGTGATCATGGTATTGCCAGTACTAAGGCTGCTGAGGGACATTATGATTATCCTACTTGTGTTGATTGTCATTCTTCCCATTTTATTGGATCAACCACAGACAAGAAGTTTGATGATGAAATGTTACAGCAATGTGGCAGTTGTCATGAAGAGACTGCAGAGACCTATCTGGAGACGTATCATGGTAAAGCTTATGTATTAGGACATGATAAAGCTGCAAAATGCTCAGATTGTCATGGTGCTCATAATATTCGTAACGTTAACGATCCTACCTCCATGGTTGGAAGCATCAATATTGTTGAAACATGCAAGCAATGTCATCCTGATGCTAATGAAAAGTTTACCGGATACCTCACTCATGCTACTCATCATAATAAAGAAAAGTATGCGGTATTATATTACACTTTTTGGGCAATGACTATTTTGCTTACGAGTGTAGCGATATTTTTCTGGATTCATTTGTTCTTATGGATTCCAAAATCATTCCAACAAAGAAGGAAGAAAAAGGAACATCATAAAGAAACATTCGCTAGCAAGTACTTTATACAAAGGTTTACCAGAAGTCAGAGAGGTACTCATATATTTATTATTATCAGCTTTCTGATGCTGGCTTTGACTGGTATGATTCTGAAGTTTTCGAATATGGAATGGGCAAGGGTTGTAGCAAAATGGATTGGTGGGGTAGAAGTGGCTGGTAAAATCCATCGCTTCGGAGCAGTTATTACCTTTGGCTATTTTGCCTTCCATCTTTTTTCTCTTATAAAGATTGGATCAAAAAGGAGGTTGTCTTTTAAAAAGTTTGTTTTTGGTGAAAACTCCCTCATGTTTAATGCTCAGGATGTAAGAGATTTTTGGGCAACCATCAAGTGGTTTGTGGGAAAAGGGCCCAAGCCACAGTACGGTAGGTGGACTTACTGGGAGAAGTTTGATTATATGGCTGTGTTCTGGGGGGTTGCTGTAATTGGCTTCTCTGGCTTGATCTTATGGTTTCCCGAATTTTTTACTAAGATTTTCCCGGGTTGGCTGATCAATGTTGCCATGATTATCCATAGTGATGAGGCATTGCTGGCGGTTGGATTCATCTTTACAATACACTTTTTTAATACCCATCTGCGTCCTGAAGCATTCCCTATGGATATGGTTATTTTCACTGGTCTTATTCCTTTTGAAGAGTTCAGAACAGACAGGCCGAGAGAATATAAATACCTGAAGGAATCGGGTAGACTAAAGAAAGTACTGGTTAAAAGGGAGAAGAAAAAGGCTTATGAAGGTTTAATCAGAGCCTTTGGATTTACAGTTGTAGCGTTTGGACTTGTTCTGGTAGCCTTTATAGTTTACTCTGTACTATTTGGCTATATGAAGCTTTGGTAATCTAAAATAGACCCAAAAAAAGGCCGCCCATAAATGAGCGGCCTTTTTGATTTCAAATATGAGGTTATTTAGAGGGATCAGGGTGAGCAATTTTTTTACTGTATTCCTTATAGTCAAATCCTTTAAAATCAGGACTTTCTTCATTGTGACAAGTTTTGCACAATTTTTCATCTGGAACGATCAGGCCATTTTCGATAGATTTTTCCCTGCTTTTCATTATAGACATTGATTTGTAAGCACTTCCTGGTCCATGACATGCTTCGCATGAAACACCTTCTTCAACCTTAATACCGGCATTAAATTTCTCATCAATTGCACCTGCAGTTGAATGGCACTTAAGGCATTTTGGATCTTTTGCTTCATCGCCTTTAAGACTGTTCATAGCATTGGCATGAGGACCTGCTTTCCATTTGTTGTATTGTTCTCCTTTGGGAGGTTTGTTATGGCACATTTTGCATTTTGCGGCTCCAATATAATCGAAGTCTGCCGTTGAGCTTGGCTTGGCAACAAACAAACCAAAAACCAAGATCAGTGGTAAAATTTTTACAAACATAATATTCATATTAAAAGGTTAATACTAGTATACTTACGCAAAAGTCCTGCCAAGATATTAAAACAATCAATAAAATAAAAGTGATACCCGCCAGGTCCTATGTGATTTAGAATAGTTCTATTGTTTGTTTAGTTAATTAATCTAAACTTTCTATGGTAGATTTAATGATGTTGGTTGCTTCAATAATTTGCTCTTTGTTTATTACCAAAGGAGGTGCAAAACGAATTATGTGCTCATGTGTTGGCTTGGCAATCAGGCCATTGTCTTTCATGGCTACACATACATCCCATGCAGTTTGATTTCCTTTTGGCTTGATGATGATGGCGTTTAGTAAGCCTTTTCCACGGATTAGTTCGATCCTGTCGGATTTAATATCTGCGAGCCTTTCTCTGAATAATTTCCCCAGATTTGCTGCATTTTCATCAAGTTTTTCGTTTCGTATGACCTCAAGCGCTGCTATTCCAACCTTGCAAGCAATGGGATTACCTCCAAATGTTGAACCATGTTCACCAGGCTTGATACACATCATTATATCGTCGTCGGCAAGAACAGCTGATACAGGATAAAAACCACCGGATAGAGCTTTTCCAAGAATTAAGATATCGGGGCGAACTCCTTCATGGTCGCAGGCAAGCATTTTGCCGGTTCGCCCAATACCGGTTTGAACCTCGTCGGCAATAAAGAGAACATTGTTCTTTTTGCATAAATTGTAAGCAGCTTTGAGATAACCATCTTCAGGTACATAAACGCCGGCTTCACCTTGAATTGGTTCGACTAAGAATCCTGCAACATTAGGATCAGACAATTCTTTTTCAAGAGCATCCAGGTCGTTATAGGGTATGGTAACAAATCCTGGTGTGAAGGGGCCAAATCCTTTGTATGAATCGGGATCTGTTGACATTGATATGATCGTAATAGTACGTCCATGAAAATTGCCTTCACAAACAATAATTTTAGCCTCATTTTCAGGAATTCCCTTTTTAAGATATCCCCATTTCCTACATAGTTTTAGGGCTGTTTCATCACCTTCAGCACCACTATTCATAGGCAAAACTTTGTCGAATCCAAAGAATTTTGTGATGTATTCTTCATATTCACCTAAAGCAGATGAATAAAAAGCTCTGGAGGTTAAGGTTAA
>CAYUNU010000107.1:0-9825 GCA_964446195.1 uncultured Porphyromonadaceae bacterium
CAAACAAAAAAAACTGACAAAAGTCAGTTTCTGCTAGCAAATATAATAAATTCGGTAGAGGGTTTGTATAATTTAATGCTTTTTAATTAGAGATTTTAATAATTATTAAGAAAGGAATGGTTTAATAATTAAATTATTTTCAACACTTGATCTATTTTTGCGTTTCACTTGGAGAAAAAAAGCATAGAATATGAAAAAAACTATCACAATTAACTGGCAAGACAAGATGGCTTTTGAGGCCGACATAGATGGCCATAAGCTAATGATGGATGCATCCGAAAATGTTGGTGGCGAAAATAAGGGACCAACTCCAAAACCATTGTTGCTGGCATCTTTAGGTGGCTGTACAGCTATGGATGTTATCTCTATTGCCAGGAAGATGAGGCAGGATATAACTAGTTTTGATGTTGAGCTAACAGGTGATCTGGAAGATGATTTTCCGAAGGCCTACTTAGGTATTCACCTGATATACAAGTTCAAAGGCAATAATCTTGATCCCGAGAAGCTGGATAAGGCTGTCAATCTTTCGCAGGACAGGTATTGCGGCATAAGTGCCACATTGAGGAAGGCGCTGGGGATAACTTATGAGGTGGTGATTGGGTAAATATCACCGGGCTTAAGCCCGGTGTTACTGGAACTGCCTCAGGAATCTGGCGTCGTTTTCGAAGAGGAGGCGGATGTCTTTTATGCCGAATTTTAGAAGGGCGATTCTTTCTATGCCCATTCCGAATGCAAAGCCGGTGTATTCCTGACTGTCGATGCCAACGCTTTCCAGAACATTGGGATCGACCATTCCGCATCCCAGGATTTCCAGCCAGCCGGTGTATTTACATACATTACATCCTTTACCGCCACAGAGGGTGCACGATACATCCATCTCTGCCGAGGGTTCGGTAAAGGGGAAGTAAGAGGGCCTTAATCTGATTTCTGTATCATGACCGAACATTTCCTTGGCGAAAAACACAAGTGTTTGCTTTAGGTCGACGAAGGAAACTTTTTTATTTATGTACAGGCCTTCGACCTGGTGAAAGATGCAATGTGAACGGGCCGAGATAGCTTCGTTACGGAAAACCCTACCCGGAGAGATAGTACGTATGGGAGGTTTTTCGTTCTCCATCACACGAACCTGAACGGAGGAGGTGTGTGTGCGAAGAAGAATATCGGGATCCTGGGCGATAAAAAATGTATCCTGCATATCCCGGGCCGGATGCTCGGGTGGGAAGTTCAAAGCAGAGAATACATGCCAGTCGTCCTCAATCTCCGGTCCGGTTGATACGGTGAAACCCAGTCTTTTAAAAATATCCAGTATTTCATTTCTTACTATAGACACAGGATGCCTGGCTCCAAGCTCGATAGGATCAGCCGGAAGGCTAAGATCATTTTCCTTTGTGACTACAGAGGATTTTTTCAGATCATCAAAAAGATATTTGATCTTGTCCTGGGCGAGGTTTTTCAGCTTATTGATCTCTTGTCCGAACTCCTTTTTTTGCTCTGGCGGAACGAGTTTGAAATCGCTAAAAAGAGTCGTTATCTCTCCTTTTTTTCCCAGTAGCTTGATTCTGAAATTATCCAGATCTTCAAGACTGGAGGGTTTATATTCCTGGACTTCTTTGAGTAGTATTTTGATTTTATTCAGCATGTCTGTAAAGTAATTTCTTCTATTTCTATTGTATTATGCGTGCGCTGATTATCCTGATATTTTTTAGAGGTTTGTTAGCGGGATTTCTCTCCACCTTAGCAATCGCCTCAACCACCTCTGTTCCACTAAGCATTTCGCCAAAAACAGTGTATTCAAAGTCGAGTGGAGGATAGCCACCAATTTCCATATAGGTTCTACGTTCCTCTTCGGTGAATTTTGATTTTCTGGTTTTGTCCATCATATCCAACTGCTCCTTGGTCCATTTTCGCCCATCGACGATATAAAACTGTGATCCTGATGACTCCTTTTTAGGGTTAACATTGTCGGGTGTACGAGCAGCAGCCAGAGCACCTTTTTTATGATAGTGATTAGTTTTGAACTCAGCCGGAATTTTATGATCGGCTTTTGGCCCGATTATCCCATCGCCTTTTTCATTAACCCGGTAGCCGGCATCTCCTGCCTGAATCATGAACGTGGGAATCACTCTGTGAAAAAGTATGCCATCATAGAATTTTGATTTCACCATATCAATAAAATTTTCCTTGTGCATAGGGGTATCATCATAAAGCATCAGGACAATATCTCCCATATCAGTCTTCATCAATACCTTAGTGCTTTGAGCATTCACAAGCAATGATCCTGTTACACAGATAAATAGGGCTAATAATATTTTTTTCATAGTCACTTATTTGGAGGTGCAAGATAACAATAATGCAAATAATGTGTATTTTTACCACCCACACCCACACACATTTGGGCTATTAACTCAGTTGGTTTAGAGTGTCACCTTGACAGGGTGGAAGTCACTGGTTCGAATCCA
This sequence comes from uncultured Porphyromonadaceae bacterium, assembly GCA_964446195.1. GTDB lineage: Bacteria > Bacteroidota > Bacteroidia > Bacteroidales > UBA12481 > JAUVKA01. The sequence continues at coordinate 2,460 of CAYUNU010000107.1, forward strand.
GTATAGCCCACAGAAGGATTAAGCAATTTCCTGCTCATAAGTTGACCTATCCCCCGTGCCTACAAGTTGACCTATCCCCCCGTGCCTTAAGTTAACCTATCCCCCGTGCCTTAAGTTAACCTATCCCCCGGCCCCTTTCCTTAAACCAGGAAAGGGGAGGAAATTCACTTATTTGCCTTGCCACTTTGCTTATGCCAGGAAAGGGGAGAAAATTCACCTATTTTCCTTGCTACTTTGCCTATACCAGGAAGGGGAAAATGTTTATGTTATAATATGCTGGATATCAGTAATCAAAAGCAATAATTTCCCCTTTACCTTTTAAGGGAAGGGGCCGGGGGGATAGGTCAACTTGTAGGCACGGGGGATAGGTTAACTTGTAGGCCGGGGGGGCTAGTCGAATTGATGGGGATTTACCAGCTAAAATCAAGGAAAATGGTGTTTAATTATAAAAAAGATCGGTTTATGTTGGAAAATCTGTAAAGTATATGATAACTTTATAAATGTATGTAATGAATAGTCCTGGCTATTAAGGGATTAGTTAATGATTGGTAAGAACTCATGGCATAAATATTCACTAAAAACTTCGTCCGATGAAAAAATTCTACTCACTTCTGGCTCTTGGTTTTTTTGTTTTCGTTTTCAGTTCGATGAACTCTTGTAAGAAGGACATTGATACTCCATCAGATGTTTACAATTGTGTTGAACTGGCAAATACTTATAATTTGGCTTTGATTGCGTATATGAATGATCAAACGGATTATGATAAATGTGTGGCTTTTGTGGAAGCTGCACAGAATTATATTGATCATTGTGATATATTAACTGATGAACAAAAGGCTGAGATGCAAGAGCAAATAGACAATGCAAATTGCAGTGGCGGGCATTCGTAATTTTGTTGGTATCTCTTTAGGATTAAGAATAAAGTTCTTCATTGAGAAACAGGAACAGGAATTTCCTTTTCTGTTCTATGGGCGTTTTATTGCTGTTTTGCAGCAAAAACGCCACTTCTTTCATCTTTTTAAGCATATAATGCGACACAAATCAGCCCAAAAAGTGATTTGGATCAACTTATATAGACTAATAGTTTGATTAATTTTGCTGATCATGGTTTTTGCATTCTGATGTAAGGGATTAAATCAGGATAAAAAATTGAATTACAATAAAATTGAAAAAACACATAAAAATAAACAGTATGAGAAAATTAGGTTTTTTTGCCTTGCTGTTATTGGCTGGCTTGTGGTCTTGTGAATACGAGAACATAGTACCAATAGTTGTTGAGGTCCCTGATAATGTTAAGTTTTCTGTAGATGTTGCCCCCATTTTTGCTGAAGTCAACTGCACCGGGTGCCATGCAGGAGGTATTAGTCCCAATCTTACACAAGCAAAAGCATGGGATGCATTGGTAAGCGGTGGTTTTGTGGACACAGATAATCCTGAGGGCAGTTCTTTACTATTGAAGATTAATGAAGGACATGCAACCTCCGGGGACCTTTCTGCGGAGCAAAAAGCTTATATTCTTAAATGGATTACTGAAGGAGCAAAAAATAATTAAAAACGAAGACCTTATGAAAAAGATTACGATTTTATTAACCATTGTTTTGGCTGGCTTAGTGTTACTGCCTATGAATTTGAAAGCACAGGATGAGGAGCCTGACAACAGGCCAGTACGCGAGCCTTTTAGTGGCACCCTTCTTGCTGATCAACAAACAATTATGAGTCCCTACAAGGGAGGTCTCGAACTAGTTATTCATCACCGCTTTGGAACCATGCAGAATGGTTTGAAAGATCTTGTTGGGATTTATGCACCTTCAAACATCAGGCTTGGTTTAAACTATGGTATTACAGATAAGCTGATGATAGGGTGGGGAACAGAGAAGAATAATAAGCTTCAGGAGCTTGAGGTGAAGTATAGTATTTTCCAACAGACACGCTCAGGATCTATGCCGGTTGCTCTCTCCTATTATGCTAATGTGGCTATTGATGCAAGAAATGATGAGGCTTTTGGTGAAAATTATGCTTTTACTAATCGTTTCTCATATTTTCATGAACTTATTGTTGCGCGCAAATTTAACGATAGGCTGAGTGCTCAGATAACACCAAGTTTTTCTCATTTCAATGCTGTTGACCAAAAACTATGGCATAATGACTATCTTGGAATTGGTGCCGGTTTGCGCTTCAAGGCTTTTGGTGAGTTTTCTATAATAGCTGAATATGATCAGGCCTTTTCGTATAAAGAAACCACGGAAACAATGAATAAGCCTAAGCCTAATGTTTTACTGGGTTTTGAGATTGGAACGCCAACACATACATTTCAACTTTTTGCCGCTAACTACGATAAGATCAATCCACAGAAAAACCTGTCGGCCAACATGAATGATTTCATGGAGGGAGAAATTCTTATTGGTATGAATGTTTTAGTAAGATTCTGACATTTTAAAGAAAAGGTATGATAAAAAACCTAAAACACTTACTTCTTCTGGTTTTACTCGCTGGCATGGCTCCGTTTGCCTATGCTCAGGATGAAGCCAAGGAAGAAGAACCGGAAGAAAGGGTATATTATAACAAAGAAGACAATGCTACTTGTTTCAAGTGCCATGGAAATCCATTCTTTGAAGAGTATAATGAGGAAGCAGATGAATACCTGACTCGCAAAATGTTCAAGGGTCTGATTATTGACTCTGTGAAGTACTACGAATCGAATCACTGGTCTTTTACCTGTACCGATTGCCATAGTTATGATTATAATACAACTCCACATCCCACTTCCTTGCATTTTGAAACAATGGCAGGATGTGAAGATTGTCATGGAGGCGATGAGGCCATGGAGAAATATAATTTTGACGGTATCGTGGAGGAGTATAATAAAAGTCATCACACACGTCTGCCTAACTACCCCTATACCTGTTGGTCGTGTCACGAACCTCATAGTTTTAAGATGGAGGTAAGGACAGAAAGATCACTAACCCAGGTAGTTGCTAACGATAATGGTATGTGTTTGCAGTGTCATGGAATGGTTGGTTATGCCGAAATCATGATGGGTGTTACTCTTGATCCAATGATGGAGATACATAGCTGGCTACCGGGTGCAGAGAATCACCTCAGGAGTGTTCGTTGTCTCGACTGCCATGCGGAAGTACGTGAGGATGTTGTTGTAGCGCATAATATTCTTCCTAAAGAGGAAGCTATTAATTCGTGTGAAGAGTGTCATAGCTCTGATTCTCGACTTTTACACACACTCTATAAATACCGAATCCAGGAAGGAAGAATGGAAAAAGGAGTTTTTGGTGCAATGTCAACAGGCGAAATATTTGTTATTGGTTCCAACAGGAACAAAAAACTGAATGTTTTAAGTTTGATAATTTTTGCAGGGCTTGGCTTTTTTGTGATGGTACATGTATTTTTCAGAATAATAAAAAAATAGTATGGGAGAACGTGTTTATTTATATCCGATATGGGTTCGTCTGTGGCATGTGTTTAATGCACTAATGTGTTTAACACTATTGGCTACCGGCATGAGCCTCCAATATTCTGAACCTGGTTCGGGATTGATACCTTTTAAAGCAGCAGTCTCCATACATAATGTCTGTGGAGTAATTCTCTCAATAAGCTATGTTTTCTTTTTTCTTGGCAATATGTTTACCAGAAATGGTAGGCACTATAGATTAGAGCCAATAGGCTTGTTAAAAAGGTTGTGGAAACAGTTTTATTTCTACGCCTTCGGTTATTTCAAGAAAGATAAAGCTCCTTTCCCTGTTGGTAAAGCGATGAAATTCAACCCTCTGCAAAAAGTAGCATATGGATTTGTTATGTATCTTTTTGTTCCCCTCCTGATTATTACCGGATGGGCAATGATGTTCCCCGAGATTATTATCGAGGAATTTATGGGTTTGAATACCTTTATTATTACTGATATGCTTCATATTATGGGAGCTTTTATAATATCCATTTTCCTTATCATTCACCTGTATTTTTCAACCATGGGTCATACGCCTGTATCCCATTTTAAGTCGATCGTTACAGGATATCATGAGGAGCATGATTAAATTTCCATAGAGATAAAGAGCGGAAATAATTACTTGAACCCGAAGCACATGTTGCTTCGGGTTCTTTTTTTTACCCGAAAAGCAGATATGTGTTGTGTAAGGGATAAATTGTATTTTTGCGGGATTAATAAACTGAAAATGAAAGAAAGAATACAAAAATATTTTAAAAGAAGCCCAATAAAGATTGCCTCTGATATGGTGTTCTGGGTTTTGCTTATATTGTTATTGATCCCCGGCACGAGAGCGGGTTTTCTGGCCGGCGTATCAAAAGTAAGAACGGCTGTTTTTCAGCCGGCTCTGAAATCAGGAGAAGGCCCTATTATGGACGATAGTGCCAAAGAGTGGAGTTTGGTTGATTTGGATGGAAAGCATGCTCAGTTAGGGAATTTTGATGGAGAGGTTATCCTGATAAATTTCTGGGCAACATGGTGCCCGCCATGCAGAGCAGAAATGCCATCACTCGACAAGCTTTATGAGGATTATGGATCGACGGTCAGGTTTTTGCTGGTCAGCAATGAGGATCCTGATCCAATACGCGAATTCATGGATCAGAAAAAATACAGTTTTCCGGCCTGGCTAACTATCAGTGCGCCACCTCCTGCCTTGAAGACAAAGTCGATACCCACCACCTTCATTTTGAATAAAGAGGGGAAAATTGTTTATAGTAAATCAGGTGCTTTCGACTGGAACAGCAAAAAGGTCAGAAGTTTTCTCGACACACTTCTTTCCGAATAATTTCTATTTTAGCAGACTTTTAAAAGATATATAAGATATGCGTGGACTAGTTTTAGTATTAGTAGTAAGCCTTTATGGAATTGGCAGTTTTGCACAGCAGGCAGAAGTAGTAGGCATGAGTGAGAAGGAAGCCATCAAAATGGCCGGTTTTCCAAAATTAAATTTGCCGAAAGGATATTCTTTAAAGAGTTTGCCAGCGACAAAGGATAATACTACCAACATATATTTCCCGAACATATTCCAGCAGTTTGGCTGGAGTTGTAATCAGGCCAGCTCGGTGGGTTATGTGTTTACTTATGAGATGAATGCCGCCAGAGATGTTTCTGCCGCTAGTCCGACCAACCAGTATCCACCTTCTTTTGTATGGAATTTTCTCAATAACGGCGATCCGGAAAAGGGTGTTTCCTATTTCGACAGTTGGGAGGTGATTCGCACTAACGGCATACCCTCTCTCGAAGTTTATGGTGATGTATATAGCTCATTAACATGGGTTTCGGGCTATGATAAGTATTACCAGGGAATGAAAAACCGAACCAGCGAGGTATATAGCATTGAAGTTGGCACTCCTGATGGTCTTAATACTCTTAAGCATTGGTTAAATGATCATATGGATGGTTCACCGACCGGAGGGGTAGCAAATTTTCAGATCGCTTCGGGTGGCTGGAGGATTGAACAAATTCCTGCTGGTCTGCCCGAGGAACAACGTTACATAACGTTGAACTTTGGTGAGGTAGTTGGGCATGCACTGACCTTTGTTGGGTGGAACGATTCTGTGCGCTACGATTTTAATGGTGACGGTTTGTTCACTAATGATATTGATATTACAGATGATGGTATTGTAGATATGCACGACTGGGAAGTTGGGGCTATGGTTGCCGTAAACTCCTGGGGTGCAGGCTGGGGCGATAATGGAAGGGTTTACATACCTTACAGGCTCCTGGCTTTTGATCATCATGAAGGGGGAATATGGGCCAATACGGTTACTGTGATGAGGCCAAAAGAGAATTATGAGCCCAAGCTTACTATAAAAGCCAGCGTTACTCATACGAAAAGGAATCAGATAAAGATTGTGGCCGGGGTGTCCAGTAATTTTGCTGCCACCAAGCCTGATGTAATTTTGGAGTATCCTTTCTTTAATTTTCTCGGAGGGTCGCTACCGATGCAGGGAATAACAGTTGCCGGTAGTGAGACACTGGAGTTTGGTTTGGATATTAGTCCTTTATTAAATTATATAGACCCTAAATTGCCGGCGAAATTTTTTCTTGAGGTATATCACAAAGAGGGAGAAGAGCTAAATGGTAGTGGTAAGATCGACTACATGAGCATTATGGATTACGGTGGAGCGGAGGTAGTAGAAGAGGTATCTCCCGAAACAAATGTTGGTATCCGACTAAGAGATGTGGTGAGGATGTCGGTTATTTATGACCCTGTATCCACTCCTGTAGGAGTAAGTACTACAAGTATTCCTGATGCTGAAGTTGGCAAGGGCTATTCACATATTTTACAAGCCGAAGGAGGCACTCCTCCCTACAAATGGAGCAATATGGCCGATGAGTATGTTGCTGAGCTTATTGATGAGCAGTGGCAGCTTCCTTTTGCCGAGAAAATACTTGGTGTATCTGATACCTCAAGGCTGGTTGTTGATCTGGGGTTCGACTTTTCTTTTTACGGAAAAACTTATGATCAGATTACCGTTTTGAAGAACGGTGGTGTAATAATGGGCCCTAATCCAAAGGACTATCCCTATGTTATTGATCCAAGCGAATATATCTTTCAGAATCCAGGCATTTTTCCTTTCTATGCCGACTTACAGTATCTATTTAGCTCTGATGGTGTTTATCGTTTGGATGAAGAGGATGGTGTTACTATTGCCTGGGATGCAACTATGGCCAAGGAAGGTGAGGTTTATGATCCAAAATTTGGTGTTAAGTTATGCAGGGATGGCCGTATTGAGACGGGGTATTTTACAACTGCTATAAGAACTGATTGGAACTGGATTGCAGGGGTATCGGCTGGTGACACGAAGAACTACACTCTGCCGGAAATCAATGATGATCCTATTTTCTACGGAGGCATTAATATTAACTACACCATGAATAACTGGCCATCCTGGTTATTTTTCTCCCAAGGGGGAGCTTTGCTGGGTGTTGCCGAAGATGGTCCGTCCAGGGTTTTCTTACCTGTTAAGGTTAGTGATAACGACGGTTTTTTTGGCAAGAGGACATTTAATCTTCAGATAAACGGAACGAGCAGCTCCGCGGGCATACAGGCTCAGTCGAGTGTTGAAATTTACCCTAACCCTTTCACGGATCGTATCAGTCTAAAGCTGGAAAACCCCAAGAGTGAAAAGCTGGAGTTTGATCTCTTCTCTGTTGATGGCAAGAAGGTTTTCACGAGAGAGCTCTCAACAGCCTCCAGGCATATTGAGCTTGATATGAGCTACTTGGAAGGTAGTGGCAACTTTTTCTATCAGATTAAGGATGGAGGGAAGATTTATCAGGGAAAATTGCTTCGGGTGAGGTAGAACAAAACAATTTATTTGATTGGTTGTCCGGCGTAGAAGCGCACCATGATCTGGTGGGTAGTGA
>CAYUNU010000108.1:0-9805 GCA_964446195.1 uncultured Porphyromonadaceae bacterium
TGGAAAAAATCAGGATACCTTAAAATAGCATCTGTGGATGCAAAGCCTCCTCCTGAGTGCCCGTAAATGCCTACACGCGCCAGGTCTATCCAGGGATAGCGCTCTGCCAGCTGCTGCATACCTGTGATATGATCAGGTAGTCCATTGTCTCCCATATTACCATAATAGGCTTCATGAAATGATTTTGAACGGTTGGGTGTTCCCATTGCATCCAGGGTAATCACGATAAAGCCCAGGTCAGCTAGTGCTTGCCTGTCGCCTCTTGAGGATACGAAACTTCGTCCACCAACGCTTCCTGATTGAGGCCCTGGATAAATTGAGTTTATAATAGGATACTTTTTGTTCGGGTCAAAATCACGAGGCTTAAATAGCATGCCATATAGATCTGTTTCCCCGTCTCTGGCTTTGACAGAAAAGCTCATAGGTGGTTCCCATCCGCTTGCCAGGAGATGAGTTATGTCGGCTCTCTCGAGTTCCAGAGTCTTATTGTTTTTTACATTTCTCAATACCGAAATGGGTGGGTTTTGGGGAGTTGAATAAGTATCGATAAAATATTTTCCGCCTGGGGATATAGATATGCTATGATTTGCACTGTCGGGAGTAGGTAGTTTTAAATCAGAGCCGTCCATCTTAATGCTATAGAAATACTTGAAGAAGGGATCGCCCGGCTCGCGTCCCATGCCTGTTATATATAGTATTCTGGTTTCCAGGTCAATATGTAGTATCTCAGTTGAATTCCAATCACCCTTGGTTATTTGGTTTTTAAGCTTTCCTGTGTTAAGGTCATAGAGATATAATTTTCCCCAGTTAGCTTTCTCAGAAAACCAGATGAATTCATCAGATTCAGACAGGAACCTCCAGTTTATAGTGCTGTATCCCGATTCAAAAAAAGTATCAACCTTTTCTTCCAGGATAGTCCTAACCTCACCCGACTCTGCATCGGCTATTCGTAGGGTAGCTACTTTATGATCTCTTGAGTTTGACAGAAACATTAGTTTTTTGCTGTCGGTACTCCATTCTGCATCAGCAAGTTGCCCTCCTCTTATTGCTATGTGGTCTGTGATGCTTGAACGGTGTTGATCCGGCTCCATCTTAAGTCTTACCATGCTGGCATCTTCAACATCAATAATCACACGATGGATTCTGAATATGACACTATTTCTGGTAAAGGGTATTTCCAAGCCTGAAGCTTTGGATGTCCAACATTGGTTGAAACCAGGTACATTTCACCTACGCCTCTTCCATCATGTTGAAAGGTGGCTATTTTTTTTGAGTCAGGAGACCAAAGTAAAACAGGATCATCACTCCTTGTCCAGCCGGCATTGTTTGTTCCATACCCGAAATCCTCAATCCCATCAGTGGTGAGTTGGGTCTCCTTATTATCCTCGTTGTTTTTAAGCCAAAGATTATTTTCCCTGATAAAAACAGTATTTTTACCATCCGGAGATACTGCGTTACTATTTCCTCTCCGTATTCGACTATATTCAGAACCATCAATAACAATTGGACCAGCAGTCTTGGTTCTTTTTTTAGCATTTACCTTAACTATTTCGGTATACTCCGTTCCTTTTCGTGTATACCAAAAGTTATCCTCATCCGACCAAATTGTTCTGATACTTTCATTAATGACAAGTGGGCTTACCGCGTTGCGCATTGATTTCTCAGCTCTTGCATAATCTTTGGTGGTCAGCGCCTTTGGTTTATATGGTGTTTGAGAAAAAGAAGCTAGGGTTAAGAGAAGAATGATTGTTGCAAGGAGAGCTTTCATTGTGAGTTTATTGAAGATTTTCCAATATTCTTACTGCAGATTTAACAGCAGACAAGCAGGTGGTATCATGAAGGTTGCGTCTTTTCCATTCGGCAGCGTCATCAGGATTGTTTAGGTCGAGGCCGTCAATCAGGTCTTTACACATTATGCTCGGGTGATGTTTTTTAAACTCCTCCGTAAATTTATTCACCTGGATATAGGATTCTGAAATTACTTTATCCGGAGCGACTTCTTTTCCATATTTCAATCCTATAACCATTATTGCTCCTGAAACTGCTCCACATACGTGACCTTGTTTTCCCAGCCCACCACCAAATCCGGCTGCAAGGTTGAATGCCATATCTTTAGGAATACCTAACTCTTCGGCGAATGTCATCAGCACTGATTGGGCACAATTATTCCCGGTACTGAAATAGTTAGCAGCTTTTTCCTCGTTATTCATAATATATAATTTTATGCATGTCACTTGTCACTTGTCACTTGTATCTTCTCAAGTTGCTCCCTGGCCCATTTACGGCCAATAATATCATCATACTTGCTTTGAAATTCAAGCTCTTCTTTAGACTTCTTGAATTTCCATTCTTTAAGTAGCCAGTTGCCTTCATCAAATCTTACCAGGAGAGGTTTTGTTTCTGATGGCAACTTAAAGGTTTCATCTTCATCTTCTATCCAAATTGTGTATACTTCTGATCCTTCCTCAGTCGTAATGCTAATTTCTACAGGAAGTCGGTAAATTGGCGTTCCAATAGTAGTGTCTTGTATCTGTTTAACATATAGACTAATGGTCCTGTCGCATGGAGAATAGTCATAGCTGATATCAAATTCCGGGTGCCCGGGTTTATAGATAAATTGCTCAAAGAACCAGTCCATATCTTTCCCATTTACTTTCTTTACAAGCTCTGTAAAATCTTTAGTTTCTACAGGTTGGAACTCATATTTATGAAGGAATTCACTTAAGGTTTTAAAAAATGCTTCATCACCAAGTTGATAGCGAAGCATGTGAAGAACCGCAGCACCTTTTGGATAAGTATGGCTATCGAAATTATCTCCCGGGGAATTATACCTGTTAAAAACTATAGGTCTTTTATATTTTGTATGAGCTTCCCTAAGGTATTGGTTCTTTTTGCCTTCGAGATCCAGGGCTCCTTTTTCTTTGCCCATCATTGCATTGACGTACAAATAATCGGAATAGGTAGCGAAGCTCTCATTCATCCATGTATGTTCCCATGATCTTAATGTTATCAAATCGCCCCACCATTGATGTGCTATTTCGTGGGCGATTATCCTTTCCCAATTATCATCCTGATCAGGGCGCTTATGTCTGACTGCACCCAGGCCCAGTATGGTTGCTGATGTTGCTTCAGCTCCCCCTCCCTGATGTGGCCCGATTATCTGATCGTATTTTGCCCAGGGATATTCATAATTGTAAAGTTCACTATAGAATTCAATAGCTTTTGGTGTGATCGCAAAGACTTCTTTTGCCACCTCCTCATCCTGCTCATAAACCCAATAATTTACGGGTAAATCTCCCAGAGAATCTTCAATAACGACAAAAGGGCCAACAGCGAGCATAGATAAATAAGTGCTATGTGGCTTATTCTGATACCAATGCCATGTTTTTGTGCCATCAGGATTACTTTTTATTCCTATAAGTTCACCATTTGATAGTACCTTAAGGTCTTCTTTAACTGTGACGATTACCTCGTGAGTAACTTTATCATTTGGATAATCATAACATGGGTACCAATAACGGGCACGATCAGGCCATGAATTTGAGCAAGCCATCTTTGGCCACTTTTCTGTTTCATCGTCAAAAATCAGCCCATCACTGGGATCATCACCTTTGTATTGTATCTGTAGGCTTACGGTGTCCTTCGTTGTGAACTCTCTATTAAATTTTACTGTAACAGAAGTGTCGGTGCTTGAATAATTTAGTTCAGCTCCATTAGCATCGGTGACTTTATCTATAGCAAGCTCAGCAATATCGAAGGAGAAGGTATTCATTCCGGGGGAAAAAGGAATTAGCTTAATAGAGTTAAGTCCTGTGAAAGTTTTACTGTCGAGGTCAATAAACAGCTCAATTCTATAATGAAGGGCATCATAGTACCGAATACGCTCATGTTGAACAGGCCTTAGTAGTAATTCGGCTGATTGGGAAAACAATCCTGATGTTGACAAAAGTATTGCAAACAGAAAGGTAAGAAGTTTTATTTTCATTTTTTCAAAAACTTGTTTCTGATTTTTTGTAATCCGTCTTCAGGAATATCAGTAGTTTCTTTAAGTATATTTATCCAATGATCGACTTCTGCTTGTTGCTGAGGACATCCTGTATTTTTCCCAGGCTGGTCCATTCCTACTCCTTCTTCTCGCATGTATGAATCCGCAAGAAGTTCGCCTTTTTTGTTCAAAACGATCCAAAAGGGTATGCCGGCTTTATCTCCATTATATTTTGCCAGCATTTCTGCAGCTTCTGGATTCTCAAGCTTTTTCATCTCTTCTTTAGATTCCTTAACAACCATGTGCTTTATCACGTAACTATCATCGAAATACTGCTTTAGATCCGGATCACTCATGAGAGTGTCCATCTTGTGGCACCAGCCACACCATGAGGCATGCCACATTATAAAGATATTTTTTTTATTTTTTCTAGCTTCTTTTTTTGCCATCTCAAGGATTTGGCTGGCGGGTAAAGGCCCAGCAGATTCTTTTGTGCTATCAGGAGAAGCACAATTTGACGCTAAAAAAATAATGGCTGCAAGGATAGAGAGTTTTGATTTCATAAAAGCTGCTTATTGGTTGTTATTAAATTAACTGCCCAAATTAGTGAAATATCCTATACTCTCACAATTCTGTAACATTGTCTATTTTTCCACGTCTTGTATGTATAAAACTGATTTTAAAAAGAAACCCATGAAAAAACTTGTAATTATTATTTTATGCACAGCTGTTACAATGACTGTTTCAGCACAGAAATGGAAAACCGTCAAGGCTGAGGGACCTATTGTGAAGAAGGAACGCAGTATTGGGGAGTTTTCCGGTATAGACGTTAGCACAGGAATTAATGTTTACCTGACTCAGGGACAGAGCTCAAAACTAACTGTTGAGGCTGAAGAAAATCTTCATGATTATATTCAAACTGAAGTTAAAGGTGATGTCTTGCACGTATTTACCAAGGTGAATATTAAGGGGTCTAAATCGAAAAAGGTATACGTGTCAATGGATGTTATCAACTCCTTGACGACTTCCAGCGCTGGTGATATTATTGGTGAATCGGCCATGGAAGTAGATGATATTGAGCTAATTGCTAGTAGTGCTGGCGATATTAGTCTGGAGCTAAATGCTAAATCGGTCAATGCTGATTGTAGTAGTGCCGGAGATATTAATCTTGAAGGTAAAGCCGGATACCTCAAGGCTACTGCTAGCAGTGCTGGTGACTTAAATGCAGGCGACTTAAAAGTTAAGGAAGCCAAAGTTTCTGCATCGAGCTCAGGGAGCATAATGGTTAATGTCAGTGACAAACTATATGCCAGAGCTAGTAGTAGTGGAGATGTCCGCTACACAGGAGATGCAGAGGTGGATGCAAAGGCTAGCAGTGTAGGGCGAGTGAGCAGGAGGTAAGGACTTGTGCTGAGTGATGGCTGAAAAAAATATTGGGGCGTAGCTTGCTACGTCCCTTTTTCTTTGTGAAAAAGCTCAACTTTATTTCATAAAGATTAAATCAATAATTTACTTGATGCTTTTTTTGCTGTTATATTTGGTTGTCAGTCGGATAAAACTGTTGGACCTTGGTTTGGAATTTACTCCCGGGGTTTTGCGAACACTTGTGTCCAGTAGGTTCCGTATTGGGCTGCTCCAAAATGGGTGAACCCTGGGTTCATGAGGCTTTTGCAATGGCCTTCACTCTTCAACCAGCTTTCTACAGCTTGGCCTACATCAGTTGGTCCTAAGGCTATATTTTCGCCAATAGTTTTCCATTCATACTGCAGTTTGTCTAGCCTGTTGGATAGTGTCTCTCCAACAGGCGAAGTATGGTCGAAGTAGTTGTGCTTATACATATCATATGACTTTTGGGAAGCAGCCTCTTCTAGTACCTCATCCCATTTAAGAGGCTCTACCGGTTTTTGCCATGTTTTGCCACAGCGCACACCCTTCTTTCTTGCCTGATTAACCAGACGTAGCATTTCCCGGTTGTCGCTTTTAGTCATTATGTTCTCAACATCCTGAGCTTCACAGGAATTGCATATAATTATTAAGCCTATAAGGCTTAATAAAGTATATGTTGTATTCATTGTAATAGGTATTTGTTCATCGCACTAATTTACAATGTTTTGCATCTCTCCCACCACCCAATCCTATACGGAAATGTGATAATGAAATGATATCGTTTTGATATCGTTTTGTTTTATTCGCAGGAGGTGTTTTTGAAGCTTTCGTCCCAACAATGCCAATAAGGATCTTGGTAGTCGGCCATACTTAGGACTCTTCCATTATGTGAGCTTGTATTCCATTTGATATTTATCAGGTTTTCTTCCCAAACCCGATAAATGTCGTAGAAAGCATCATAGTCGGGGTCGCTGATTTTCCCATAATGGATGTAACTACCATTATTAACAGATCCGGCTTCTATACTGGTGTATTTTATATCAGGGGCACCATCTTCAGAAACGTTCCATAAAATCTCCAGATATGGAGTTGTGTTGTCTGTTTCTTTGATGTCACTATTGGGATCTTTATTAATTGTCCAGGATCCTGATTTATTGTCCATGGATGAAGTGCCTGAGAACCATAGGAAATCTGTGTATCCATCAGTTTTTGATAAATACATCGACCAGTTAATTTTATCAGTTTCAGATTTGGCGAAAAGTTCTGAGGTATAGCTGGTGCTTTGAAAATCAAGTGTATATGACCAGACCCAAGAGGAGGTCGCTTTATCCCATACTGGATCATGATTAAAAGATTCGAGAAATGCTGCAACTGGTATTGCCATTTGAACGGTTAATATGGCATTCCACCAATATATGTTTGCGGCTGCAAAAAAGAAGTTTGATGGAGGAGTGCCTGTGGTGTGCGCTTCAGGAGCTGGTGGGGTCGACCAAATATCATCAAATTCCATAACGAAAGATGCTTTTGGAGGTAGATCCGGAGCTGCTTCTTCTTTAACACATCCTGATGAAAAGATTCCAAGTATAATGACGATTAATATTATTCTAATTTCTTTCATGGCATTGTTTTAATTGAATGATTAAATTTACGAAAAATGTTGCATTTTTTTTATGCTTGCCCTTTATTCTGTTGTTCTGTAATTTGTGTATAGATATGAGATACCTTTCAGCATTCATAGTTTTAATTTCAGTATTATCCTGTTCTTCTAGTAACGAAGAATACATTGCTATTATTACTGGTGGTCATGCTTATGATAGTGTGAACTTCATCAAGGCCTTTAAAAGCTATCCTGATTTAAAATTCGACCACTTGATTCACCCTCAGGCAAACAATATTTATTCATCTGATTCTATTGATAAATATGATGCTATTGTATTTTACGATTTGTATCAGGATATCACTGATGATCAAAAGGATGCTTTTATTAATATGTTAAATGAAGGTAAGGGTTTGGTTTTTCTTCATCATTCGATAGCATCTTATCAGGACTGGGATGAGTTCATGAAGATTCTTGGTGCTCGTTATTATCTTGCCCCGACTGTAATTGATGGAGATTCTATACCTGCATCGACCTACCGGGATGGTCAGGAGGTAGATCTGAAGATTCTGGAAAAAAATCATCCGGTAGTGAAAGGGCTGGAAGATTTTCATCTTCATGAAGAGGTGTATGGTCAATATCGGGTTATACAAGAAGTTCATCCTTTGATTAGCAGTAGTCACCCTGAGTCTGACGAGCTTCAGGTTTGGACCAATACTTATGGCAAATCAAGAATTGTTTATATACAGTTTGGACATGATAATAATGCATTCAGTAATCCTAATTTCAGGAAGTTATTACGACAGGCTATTGCTTGGGTTGACAACTAGTAGGAATTAATCGGAGTTTATGAGAGTTGAGGAATTAAGCTTTAAAGCAGTTATATTTGATATGGATGGGGTAATTACTCAAACTGCTCTTACACATGCTGCAGCCTGGAAGGTAATGTTTGACGAGTATTTATTTAAAAGGGCAAAGTCTCGTGGCGAAGTGTTCAGTGAATTTACGCACGCAGATGACTACTTGCCTTACATTGATGGTAAGCCCAGGTATAAAGGGGTAGTTTCATTTTTGGAATCAAGAGGGATCAGAATTCCATTTGGTGAACCCTCTGATGAGCCGGGAAAGGAGACTATATGTGGCTTAGGAAATCGGAAAAATCAAGCCTTTAATATTGTTCTGGACAGGGATGGTGTGAGAGTCTATCCTTCAACTCTAAGTTTGCTGATGGAGTTACAAAAAGCCGGAGTGAAACTTGGTGTTGCCTCATCAAGTAAAAACTGCAAATCTGTTCTAGAGAAAGTTGATTTATTGAAGATGTTTGATGTGAGGGTAGATGGTGTGGTCTCTGCGGAAATGGGTTTGAAAGGTAAGCCCGAACCTGATATTTTTACAACAGCCTGTGAGGTAGTCAATGTGCCATATAAAGACGCTATTGTTGTGGAGGACGCTGTTTCGGGTGTTCAGGCTGGAGCCGGTGGCAATTTTGGCCTAATACTGGGGATAGCAAGGGAGCATAATACCAAGGAGCTGCTTGAAAATGGAGCTGACTATGTTGTGGAGGACCTTGACGAAATTGGAGGCTTGGAGGGCCTTGACGAATTATTCAGAAAGGTATATAGTAAAAAACATATTCATTGAACCAATGCCGCTGCCGGATTAGATCTGGCTGCTTTTATTGCCTCCTGACTTATTGTTGCTGCCGCAATTGCAAGAGTTAATAGTGACACTAATAGCAAGGTGACAATGAATACAAGTATGCCGAAATTAATCTTATAAGTAAAGTTTCGCATCCAGTTGTTTACCAGTAAAAAGGATGGTACAGCAAGCAGAGTGGAAATTATCAACAAGATGTATGTTTCTTTGAAAAGTAGAAATACAATCTGTGAAATATTTGAACCATAAGTTTTTCGGATTGCAATTTCTTTAGTCCTCAAAATGGTGGCAAAGGAGATCAAGCCAAATAATCCCAGACAGGAAATGAATATTGATAAGATTGAAAAAATCACCAATATTCTGCTGGTTTGCTTCTCTGCATTGAATACTTGATCGAAACGATCCTCTAGCCAGAACGATTCAAGTGGAAAACCGGGTGTAAAAGATTGCCATGTCTGATCAATATTTTTCATTGTTTCGGCTACTGCTTCTCCAGTTGTTTTAACACATATGAACCCCGAATTTCTATTGCCCATAGGGTATATTATTACCGGGCCAATAGGCTGATGCATGGATTCAAAGTGGAAATCTTTTACTACTCCGATAACATGTCGGTACTCCATTACTCCTTCGGTATCTGTTGGTGTGTAAAACCTTGCCGTGGTTGGATTTTCAATATGTAGTTCTCTCACAGTTGCTTCATTGATAATCACTGCCATAGAATCTGTCAACATTTCCGGATCGAAGAACCTGCCATCCGCCATCTCAACTCCCATCGTTTCCGCCCATTCATAACTAACGCTTGTTGCCATCAGGGTGAAAATCTCGTCCAGACCATGTCCTTCCAGCCAATGAGCATTATTAGAAAAGCTGGATCCAGGGAGATGGTCTGCTTTAGCAATCTGGAGTATGCTGGGATTCTTTAGTAATTCTTCTCTGAAAGCCGGGTATTCATCTCCGAGAAACTGTCCGCTTCCAATAACGATAACATTTTCTTTAGTAAAGCCCAAATCTTTATTCTGCATGTAATTTAGCTGCCTGTATGCAGTAACCGTGCTAGCAAGAATTACTAGTGTTACAGAGAATTGGAGCACCACTAAAACCTTGCGTAGAGTACCTTTATTGCCATAGCCACTTCTGTTACCTTTTAAAACTTCTGCTGGTCGGAATGATGCAAGTGC
>CAYUNU010000109.1:0-9553 GCA_964446195.1 uncultured Porphyromonadaceae bacterium
TCGGATAAGCTTAATGTTGGTGTTGTGGGGATTACCCATCGCGGCTTCAGCAATATCCGGGCTATGGCTGATCAGCCAGTAAATATTGTGGCCTTGTGTGATGTTGACTGGAGGGAGCCAGCACAGAAGGTTGCTGCTGAACATCCCAATGCTAAGAAGTATACTGATTTTCGCAAGATGCTGGAGAAGCAGAAAGACCTGGATGCTATTATTTGTGCCACTCCCGACCATCTCCACGGTGTAGTGGCCACTATGGCTATCAAGATGGGTAAGCATGTGTATTGCGAGAAGCCGCTGGCTCATTCGGTTTATGAAACACGTGAGATAACAAGACTGGCGAGGGAGTATGGTGTACAGACACAGATGGGTAATCAAGGCCACTCGAGTGAGGAGATAAGGAGGCTTGTTGAGTGGGTAGATGGAGGTCTTTTAGGTGATGTTACAGAAGTACATGCCTGGTGCGATCGTCCCGTTGGTGGCGGAAGTGTGTCATTTGTGCATGGTATTGAAAGGCCAACAGGAGATTTCCCTGTGCCGAAAGAACTCGACTGGGATCTCTGGTTAGGACCAGCACAGAAAAGGCCTTATCATCCTGATTACCTGCCGATGAAATGGCGTGGTTATATTGATTTTGGCTGTGGCGCCTTAGGTGATTTTGGTTGTCATACCCTCGACCCGGCATTCTGGTCATTGGGCCTAGGTAGTCCGGATAGTGTTCTTTCAACCCACACGAACCAACTACCTGAGATAAAGTACGACACCTTCCCAACATCAGAGATTATTACCTACTGGTTCCCCAAGAGAGGGAAGAAAGCACCTGTAAAACTTATGTGGTACGATGGCGGTATTGTTCCTAACTGGGATGAGCGTTTTGAGAAGATTCAATTTGGAGGCAATGGTGCATTGCTGGTATGTGAGAAAGGAATTGTACAGCATGGATCACATGGTGCAGGCGGCCTGAAATTCATGCCTTTCGATCCAACATATACTTTTGAAGATCCAACGCCTAGCATTAAGAGAGTAGGTAAGCATCAGGGCGACTGGGTAAATGCCTGTTTAACAGGAGAAACAGCTAGTGCTAATTTCGATTATGGCGGACCTCTTACAGAGATGGTTTCCTTGGGTGTAGCGGCAAGTTTTGCCAGGAATGAGAAGCTCAGCTGGGATGCTAAAAACATGAAGCTGGGTGATTCGGAGGTTTTGGATGCTGTTATTAAGCCTGAATTCCGCAAAGGATGGGCGCTGTAAAGAGGCAGGGGGGAGGTTTTGGGCTGAAGCCCACATTTTTTCTGGTGCTATCAATCCCCTAGCTGAAGCTGGGGGCAAATAAGAAGCATTTTTTAATCCAAAAACCAAGAAAAATGAAAAACCATTTTAGATTAATACTTCTCTTAGGTATGGCTATTGCTTTGTTTTCCTCTTGCACCAACAAAGAAATAAAAATACCAGAGCCTGATAATTCCCCCCGCATAATCAACATTGTCAACTTCATACGTCAATGTGAGCCTCGTATTGAGTGGATAACGGAGGATGTTCTGTATGAGACTGTTGTTTCTCAGATTGAGATTATGGATAGCTTCGGTATGCCCGGAACTTTTCTTCTTCAGTATGATGCCCTGGTTGATCCACGATATCAGGATTTATTAAAAGGTTTATCTCCTGATCAGTACGAGATTGGAGCTTGGTGGGAGATTACCCAGCCTCATGTTGAGGAAAGTGGATATAAGTGGAGGGGACGTTACCGGTGGGACTGGCATGCGGATGTGGGTTTTGCTACAGGTTATACTCCTGATGAAAGGGAGAAATTGGTTGATACCTACATGGCCAGGTTCAAGGAGATATTTGGCTACTACCCTAAGTCTGTTGGTTCCTGGTTTATCGACGCCCATACACTCGGTTATTTATCGGATAAGTATGGGATTATTGCTTCCTGTAATTGCAAGGATCAGATAGGTACCGATGGATATACGATGTGGGGCGGTTATTGGAATCAGGCTTATTACCCCAGCAGGAAAAATGCTTATATGCCTGCTCAGAATGCAGATAATCAGATCCCAGTTCCTGTTTTCAGGATGCTGGGCAGCGATCCTATTCATCAGTATGACAATGGCTTGGGAGGAAATGTGCAGAGAGTGGTATCTCTGGAGCCGGTGTATGCAGGAGGAGGTGGAAATGAGGAGTGGTGTAACTGGTATTACAATGAGTTTATTCTTGGAGAGTCGCTGAACTATGCCTACGTGCAAACTGGTCAGGAGAATTCTTTTACCTGGAAAAGGATGAAGCAGGGCTTTGATATCCAGATGCCCATTATTGATCGCTTAAGATCGGCCGGGAAGATCAGGGTTGAGACTCTGGCAGAATCAGGAGAGTGGTTTAAATCGAATTATGTGATTACACCTCCAACCTCGGTTACCGTTTTATCTGATCACACAGACAAAAACCTCAAAACAGTTTGGTATAACAGTCGTTTTTTCCGGGCTAACCTTTTGTGGGAAAAAGGAACATTACGATTCAGGGATATCCATAAGTTCGATGAAACTGTTGAGTCTGATTATCTCACCAAACGCGGAACTTCTACCCAGTGTGATTACTATACACTGCCGGTGATGGATGGTTTTCAGTGGAGTGCCGGGGATATTGTATCAGGATTAAGATTCAAGGTAGTGGAGGATGGTATAGTTAGAGATATTGTAGGAGGGGATCCTGTGGTAAGTGAGGATGATGAAGGAGAATTATTGATCCAATGGGCTACTATTGATCCTCTCGGAGCGATAGAGATATCGATGGAAGAATCGGGCATTGAGATTGAAGCCAAGGGCAAGGAATTGAAGAATTGGTTTTTGGAATTCTCCTGGGCAGAGGAGCTTGAAGTTCCTATCACTGAAGTCTCAAAAAATCTCCTGATGTATTCATACAAGGGTCATAACTATACTATTGAAGCAGGATCAGGGAGTTTCGGAAAAGGTGCTAAATCAGGATTAAAGATTGTTCCTAAGAGGGGGAAGGTTGAGCTTGAGTTGGGGAGGTGAAATTGAGCTAAAACCTGATTTGTGTTTCCGTTCAACAATCCCCTAGCTAAAGTCTAGGGGCAATTGTTGTTGAATCGTCTTTCCTGTATTGTAACAAATACCCGACCTTGTCGTCTTATCTACAAACTAATTAATTAGCCCAAAATGAAAAAGTTTGTAATCATTATCCTGATCCTTTCTTTCCCCGTTTTTCTACAAGCACAATCATGCTCTATCCGCAGGATGTTTAGATCATATGATACAGGTAAGGAAATTACAAGAATTCATATACCATCATGCATGACACGCATGGGAAGCTGGTTTGTTGATGATGCCGACACAAAGTATCTTCTAAAGCAGGTTAAGTCGATTTATGTTATGGCTTCCGAGGATGAAGGTTTTTCCAACAATTCAAATTTTCCTTCCGAGATAGCCCGGAATCTCCAAAAACGTGATTTTGAGGAGATGATGGTTGTAAATAGTGAAGGAGATAAGGTCAAAATTCTTTTGCGTGAATCCGGAAAAAAGAGAAAAGAGTTTGTCATATCAGTCGATGGAAAAGATGATGCTTTAATCTATCTCCGTACTAAGATCGATTTGGCTGAGCTAGCTGAGCTTGGTGATTTTGGCGGTCTGGGAATTAAGGGTGTTAATATAGGTGAACTGACAAAAGAGTTATAGGCGCATGTAGGGGAAAGGAGGAACTATTTCTTTTCCTATCTTTGGGTTTCATTCGAAGCAAATGACTCCAAGAGAACGAATCCTTTCAATTTTACGTGGTGAGCAGCCCGATCAGGTTCCGTGGGCTGGTGATCTGGATTACTGGGCCACTGCACTCATCAAAACAGGCAAGAAACCTGCAGGTTTTATTCAATCCGATGATTATATCCAATGGCATAAAGACTTAGGAGTAGGTTTTTATCTGCAGGGTTATTTTCCGTATAAACAGATCACAGAAAATTGTAGGATTAGGGAATGGGCCGATGGAAACAGGAAGTACAAAGAGATAAGTACACCTCTTGGAACTGTTAGGGAGTGCTGGGAGTATATCCCTACATCTTTTTCTGATGGCCCTATTGAGCACTTCCTCAAAACGCAGGCAGATATTCCCGTTATGAAGTATATCTATGAGAATACTCGTTTTGAACCCGACTATGATTTCGCGAAGCAGCGATTACAACAGGTAGGTGATCAGGGTGTTGTACTCTGTTATACACCAAAAAGTCCCTTTATGCATCTCATGGCTCTGGAGGCTGGTATCATGTCGCTTACCATGTGTGCAATGATGGTTCCTGATGAATTGCAGGAGCTGCTGGATGTTATGAAAGTGGCTTTTGACCAGGCAGCACAAATCGCAGTTGACAGCCCGGCTGAGGTATTGATGATCCCCGAAAACCTCTCCTGCGAAATGGTCGGTCCGGATTTTTTCGAAAGATATATGCGAGGATATCAGGAGGAATGGACACGAAAAATCAGGGAGGCAGGAAAGTATTCTTACATACATATCGACGGCACCCTCAGGGGCTTATTAAAAGAGGAAGGATCTGTGGGTTTTTCTGTGCTGGAAGCCCTAACGCCGCATCCGGTTGGAGATTTAAAGATCGAGGATTTTGCAAAGTATTGTGGCGAAACAAAAAGCATCTTCTGGGGAGGAATCCCTGGGGTGTATTTCACGCCGAATGTCTCTGATGAAGAGTTTGATCGTCATGTTATTCATGTACTAAGTATAATGACACAAGAACCCAGATATGTCCTTGGGGTTGCCGACCAGGTGCCTCCCGATGGGCTTGAATCTCGCGTTAGAAGAGTGGCAGAACTAGTAAACCAATATGGTAATTATTAATTAACCATTCTTTCTAATGAAAAAGACTTCCATTTATCTCATAGCGATCAGCTTCGTTGCCTCCCTCGGGGGCTTTCTTTTTGGATATGATACGGCTATTATATCAGGATGTAATTCCTTTCTTGAGGCTCAGTTTGAGCTATCCAAGGCGATGTTGGGCTGGGTGGCTTCATCGGCTCTGTTGGGCACAATAGCAGGAACCATATTAGCCGGCTCAATAACAGATAGATATGGTAGGAAAAAGGCCTTGATCACGGCTGCTTCTGCACTTACAATATCAGCCCTGGGATCCATGTTAACACCTCAATTTCTGGCTGAAGCCGGCACGGAAGTATGGCTCACTTCAAGCAGGGGTTTTGCCTTCAACAGTCTGATAATATTTCGCCTGATAGGTGGAGTGGGAGTCGGAATAACTGCGGCGGTGGCCCCTATATACATATCCGAACAGACGCTGCCGGAGAACAGGGGCAGGTTTGTATCTATCTATCAACTTTCGATCACTCTTGGTATTCTTTTGGCATTTTTGGTCGATTGGTTAGTGCTTAATCAGGCCGGTGATTCGGCCGGTGTAATTTCCAGGGAGTCATCAGGATTTTTTAACTGGCTTTTTGTCCAGGAATTATGGCGTGGGATGTTTGGAACGGAGATCCCCATTGCGCTCTTATTTTTAATTCTCCTGATTTTCACTCCTGAGAGTCCGAGGTGGCTGGTAGCACAAAACAGGGTGCCTCAGGCGCTGGGGGTTTTGCTGAAGACCAGTGGCGAGGGAGTTGCCCAGGTTCAATTGCAAGAAATTAAGGATAGCATGAACGAAGAAAAGGGAGGAATCAGGGAGCTCTTGAAGAAATTTATGAGACGTCCCTTATTGATAGGTATTCTTCTGCCGATGTTTTCCCACCTGAGCGGTATTGCTGCCATCATGTACTTTGCGCCCAATATTATTAACGAGGCAGTAGAGAGTGTGGAGAGCTCATTCCTGGGGGCCGTTCTTGTTGGAGTAGTGAACTCTGCATTTACTTTTGTCGCGATCTATTTTATCGAGAGGTCGGGTAGAAGGAAGCTTTTGCTCATCGGTGTTATTGGAGCCTTCTTGTCCCTGACTGCTACAGGTATAATGTTTGCCTTGGGATCAACACTTATTATTGTACCCCTACTTTTTTACGTTGCCAGCTTTGCGTTCTCTTACGGACCGATCACCTGGGTGATTATCAGTGAGATATTCCCCACACGAGTGAGGGGTCTTGCTGCTTCCATCGGGACATTCTCCTTGATGGTAACCGGGTTTTTTATTACTCTGTCCAATCCTGTTTTGATAGAAAAGATAATGCCATCAGGAACATTCTTTCTTTATGCTGTGTTGACTATACCCGCTATCTGGTTCATCTGGAAGTTTGTTCCCGAGACCAAAGGAAAAACCCTGGAGGAGATTGAGAAGAGCTGGAAAAAGAAAGCTTGATGTGATGCTGCACTTGCCACTCCTACCAAGGGTCGGCTGTGTGGCGGCTTGTGTGGTTGCAGTCCGACCCTTGGCTGCGCTTGGAGTCTTGCTCCTTTCAATGAACTGATGCAGCGATCGCAATCTGCCATGAGAGGCTTTTCTCTTTGGAATTATGTGGTAATTTTGTTGTTCTAATTTTACAATTATGAGATCAACAGGTATTATTTTACTGGCTTTGGGTTTGTTATTATTGCCCTGCAGGGGCTTTGCACAGCTGTACAAGGATGCATCGGCTCCGCTTGAGAGTAGGGTGGAGGATCTTCTTAAGCGTATGACCCCGGAGGAGAAGTTCTGGCAGCTCTTTATGATTCCTGGTGATCTCTCTATTGGCAAAGAAAAATTGGATCATGGAATATTTGGGTTCCAGATATCGGCTGAAGGAAAAACCAGAGATGCAAGTCAGCAGCTACTGAATTATTCTCCCGGTGCATCAGCCTCAGAAACAGCAAAAAAAATTAACGAAATACAAAAGTTCTTTGTTGAGGAAAGTCGTTTGGGCATACCCATTATCCCCTTCGATGAGTCGCTGCACGGGTTGATAAGGCGTGGGGCAACATCATTCCCGCAATCTATTGGTCTTGCAGCAAGCTTTGATACCACCCTTATGCACAAAGTATCCAGTGCCATTGCCAGGGAGTGCAAAACAAGAGGAATACGTCAGATTCTGTCGCCTGTAATTAATATTGCTTCCGATGTTCGCTGGGGCAGGGTGGAAGAGACCTACGGTGAGGATCCTTATCTCACTTCTGTTATGGGTGTGGCTTATGTTTCGGAATTTGAAAGAATGGGTATTATTACTACGCCAAAGCATTTGTTAGCGAACGTGGGTGATGGTGGTCGCGATAGCTATCCTATACATTTGAATGAGAGATACCTGCGTGAGATTCACCTGCCCCCCTTCGAGGCATGTTTTAACGAAGGCGGTACCTTGTCTGTCATGACTTCCTACAATTCAGTCGACGGTGAGCCTTGTTCGTCGAACGACTGGATACTTAATCAGTGGCTAAAGGATGAGCTTGGATTTAAAGGCTTTGTGATCTCTGATGCCAATGCTGTTGGTGGTGCCAACGTTCTTCACATGACTGCCAGGGACTATGCAGAATCGGGGGTGGATGTTATGAATGGTGGTTTGGATGTAATTTTCCAGACCTCCTATGATCATTACCCTCTGTTTATCGAACCTTTTCTGAATGGGGAGATTCCTGATGAGGTGATCGATCGGGCTGTGGCCAGGGTTCTGAGGGCCAAATTTAATTTGGGCTTATTTGAAGATCCTTATGTTGATCCCGATGAGGCAAAAAAAGAAAATGGTTCACCAAAGCACAGGGCTCTCTCGGAGGAGGCAGCCAGGAAGAGTATTGTATTGTTGAAAAATGAGAATAAGGTCCTTCCTGTTTCTGATGAGATCAAAAAGATTGCGCTGATCGGGACAGATGCTTCGGAAGCCCGACTGGGTGGATACAGTGGACCCGGGATCGATAAGGTATCGATTCTGCAGGGACTGCAGGCTAGATTGGCAGATCGGGAGACTGGTGGATTGGGTAAAAAGGAAGTGTTTTTTGTGGAGGGGTGTGGTAGGGATGATGTTCGGTTTATTAAAGTTGGGGGGGATTATCTTTTTCATGATGAGGGAGGCGATGAAAAGGCTGGACTTTTGGGTGAATACTTCAATAATGTTGCTTGTTCGGGTGATCCTGTTTTGGTGAGAACAGACAAGCAGATCAGCTTTCAGTGGACACTATTCGGCCCGGATATGGAGAAGGTCAATAATGATTTTTTCTCAGCCAGATGGACGGGCAAGATCAAGTCGCCCGGCGAGGGAAGTTGGGATATTGGAATTGAAGGAAACGACGGCTATCGCATCTGGATCAATAACAGCCTGATAATCGATAACTGGGTAAAGAAAACAAGGTCAGTAAGAACTGTTCCATTTGCCTTTGAGGATGGTGAAAGCTACGATATCAGGATAGAATACCATGAGCCTGTTGGGAGAAGCTGGGTGAATTTGGTTTGGAATTTTGGAGTTGAGAATAATTCGGAGAAAAAAATAAGGGAGGCTGTTGAGTTGGCCGGATCGTCGGATATGGCTATTGTTGTTGTAGGCATTGAGGAAGGTGAATTCCGCGACAGGGCCCATCTCACTTTGCCGGGACGCCAGGAAGAGATGATAAGCAGGGTTGCTGCTACAGGTAAGCCGCTGGTGCTTGTTCTTGTTGGTGGGAGTGCTATTACTATGGATTCATGGATAGATGAGACAGATGCCATATTGGATATTTGGTATCCCGGTGAAGCAGGAGGCTATGCAGTAGCTGATGTGTTGCTGGGTAGTTATAATCCTGCGGGTCGTTTGCCAGTTACTTTCCCTGTATCCGCTGCCCAGCTGCCCCTGGTGTATAATCATAAGCCCACTGGTCGTGGTGACGACTATATTAATCTTACTGGGGAGCCTCTTTTCCCATTCGGGTTTGGGTTGAGTTACAGCACATTCGAATACAGTGATCTAAAGCTGGATAGAAGCCATATTCGTGCCGGGGAATCAGCAGAGCTAAGTTTCAAGATCACCAACACCGGCAGTTATGATGGTGACGAAGTGGCGCAGTTGTATATCAATGATGCTTATGCTTCAATCGCCAGGCCTGTTCTTGAGCTAAAGGCTTTCAGCAGGGTGCATATTCGTGCCGGGGAATCCAAAGAGCTAAGTTTCAAAATCACTCCGGAAATGCTAAGCATGCTGGATAAGAATATGGATAAGCTTGTAGAGCCTGGTGATTTTATCCTGATGGTGGGGGCTTCGTCTGCTGATATTAGGTTGAGAAGCTCGGTTTGTGTTGAGGAGTAGTCAATAAGTCAATTAGTAAATGGGTTTATTCAATCATACTGGCTCACAAGCAAGGGTTTTATTTTGAGAGGAAGGCGGCTATCCTGTCGTGGACATTCTGCTGCAGGTTTTTATACCAAAACGAATAATCAAAACGGTGGTATACACCTTCAGAATAGGGGCCAATAGCAAGGTTTTCTCCTTCGGGTATAGTTGTGGTAAGTGCTCCTGTTTCGGTATTAATTTGAGCATCGCAATACTGTTCTTCTTCCCGGATTTTTACTCCTGTCTCGTCGTTAAAAAACACTGCTCCCAGATTC
Source organism: uncultured Porphyromonadaceae bacterium (assembly GCA_964446195.1). Taxonomy (GTDB): domain Bacteria; phylum Bacteroidota; class Bacteroidia; order Bacteroidales; family UBA12481; genus JAUVKA01. Next base: position 9,488 of record CAYUNU010000109.1, read on the forward strand.
TCTGTTGAGGTGGCATATTCGCCATCGGTTCTCCAGTTAAGTGGATTGATGCAGTTTGCTCCAGTC
>CAYUNU010000110.1:0-9444 GCA_964446195.1 uncultured Porphyromonadaceae bacterium
TTAGCTGCCATTTGCTCAGCTTCTTTTTTAGAAATACCGGATCCGGATCCGTACAGATTATCTCCAATGCTTACGTAAGATATAAAACGCGTGGGATCATATGGTTCAACGTCGGTATAAAAACAGACATCTTTTTTATATTTCTGTCCCCATTCAATCAATTGGCTTTTGTATTTATTTTCTGTTTTCTCCAGTTTATCAAGATCAATATGCCTCACCAGAATATTTTTAAGAATAAAACGCTGGGTTTTAGCATAGCCTTTATCTAAGTATATTGCACCTATAAGAGCTTCAAATGCATCTCCTGATATATGTTTAAGTGTATGCTCACCAATTGCCTGTGTTTTGATTAAAGGGACTAATCCTATTTGATCTGCAAGGGCAGCAAGTTTCTCCCCATTAACAATTTTAGATCTCATTTTAGTAAGAAATCCTTCGTTTTGATCCGGGTATTTTCTGAAAAGATGCTCAGCGATCACAGAACCCAATACGGCATCCCCAAGATACTCAAGTCGCTCATTATTAACCGAGTTTCCATTGCTGTCTGTCAGGCTTGCGGATTTATGAATAATGGCAGTTTCGTATAGAGTTATATTGCTGGGAAAAAAACGCAATAATCTCAGGAGCTTAAATAGAAAGCTCTTGTTACTATAGGAAATCAAATAAAACAGGAACTGGAAGAATCCGGTCACCTATTAATAGTCAAGTTTCTTAAAGATAATAGTACCGTTATGCCCTCCAAATCCGAAAGTATTGCTCAATGCCACATTTACCTCACGATTTTTAGCCTTATTATAGGTAAAATCTAAGTTAGGATCTATTTTCGGATCGTCGGTAAAATGATTAATCGTCGGTGGAACACAGCTATCAAGCATGGCATAAATTGCAGCAATAGATTCTACTGCCCCGGCTGCACCTAAAAGATGCCCGTGCATTGATTTTGTCGAACTGATACTCAGTTTATAGGCGTGTTCACCAAAAACGCTGAGGATAGCGAGGGGTTCAGAGATATCCCCAAGCGGTGTAGAGGTGCCATGAACATTAATGTAATCAACGTCCTCTGGTCTAAGTCCTGCATCTTGCAGGGCAAATTTCATTACATTGGCTGCACCAATTCCTTCAGGGTGAGGAGCTGTGAGATGATATGCGTCGGCAGTAAGGCCAGCACCAGCAACTTCACAGTAGATTTTTGCCCCACGGGCAACTGCATGTTCATATTCTTCAAGAATCAGTGTGCCAGATCCATCTCCCATAACAAATCCATCCCGATCCAGATCAAAAGGCCTGGATGCAGTTTTGGGGTCGTCGTTTCTTGTTGAGATGGCATGCATGGAATTAAATCCACCAACACCGGAATGTGAAATGGAGGCTTCTGAACCTCCAGCAAGCATTACAGTGGCTCTTCCCAGACGGATGTGATCAAACGCATTGGCAAGGGACATCGTAGCGGTTGCGCATGCTGCAACGGTACCATAATTAGGACCACGAAAACCATATTTAATGGAAATGTGACCGCTCGCAATGTCGGAGATCATCTTTGGAATAAAGAAAGGGCTAAAACGCGGGCTACCATCACCCTTGCTATAAAGAGCCATTTCTTCTTCAAAAGTCTGAAGTCCTCCGATCCCGGATGACATAATAACGCCAACCCGGTCAGTGTCTAGTTTTTCAATATCCAGCCCGGCGTCTTTTACCGCCTCATCAGCTGTTATTAAAGCAAACTGTGCGTATTGATCAAGTCTGCGTGCTTCCTTTCGATCAAAATAATCCAAAGGATCATAGTTCTTTACCTCGCAGGCAAACTTAGTCTTGAACTTAGAGGCATCAAAACGGGTAATCATATCGGCTCCGCTGACACCTTCAAACAATGCTTTACGAAAATCCGTAATATTACTGCCTATAGGAGTCAATGCTCCAAGTCCCGTTACAACTACCCGTTTTAATCCCATTTTCAACCCAATTTTATAGGTTAATTACTCGTTGTTTTCTTCAACATACTTGATGGCGTCACCAACAGTTCCAATGGTTTCGGCCTGATCATCAGGAATAGCAAGATTAAACTCTTTTTCAAATTCCATGATCAACTCAACAGTGTCCAGGGAGTCAGCTCCCAAATCATTTGTAAAACTTGATTCGCGTGTAACTTCTGACTCGTCAACGCCAAGCTTGTCTACGATAATGGCCTTAACTCTGGATTCAATGTCTGACATAGCTTTAATGTTTTAATTAATAATTATTTAAGTAGTAATATATATAATTTTTAACGATGCAAATAAAGCCATAATGAGGCTTATAATCAAAAAAAAAGTGTTTTTTTGTGTTTTCTAGTGTGGGAAATGATGAAAAAAACATGCAATGGGACGTATTAATGTCCAGTAAACGAGACAATTAACCCTTCAGATTGAAGTTGAGATGAAAAACATAAGTATACTTGCATCAGGCTCTGGAACCAATGCCGAAAATATTATTAAGTATTTTGAATCAAAAAAACATGGTCGGGTTAAACTTTTAATGACTAACCGTAAGGATGCATACGCTTTGCAAAGGGCAGAGAGATTGAATGTGCCTGCTAAAGTTTTTAGTAGGGCAGATATGTATTCTTCTGAGGTTGTAATTAACTACCTGAAGGAGTTTTCTACCGATTTGATAGTATTGGCAGGCTTTCTGTGGCTAATACCTCCGGATATTTTGCAAGCTTATCCTAATAGAATATTGAATATTCACCCGGCATTACTACCTTATTATGGAGGAAAAGGAATGTATGGTCAAAAAGTTCACGAGACAGTTATTGCTAATAAGGAGAAGAAATCAGGAATCACTATTCACCTTGTTAATGAAGAATATGATAGTGGCGACATCCTTTTCCAGGCAGAAACCCCAGTTTTGGCGAATGATACTGCCGACAGTCTGGCTAATCGTATTCATCAACTGGAATACGAAAACTTCCCCAGGATTATTCAGGAGTATCTGGAACGACTCTAAACTCAAGTCCCAGGTCCTCCAGTTGAATTCTGAAAATAGTTGCAATAGAATCAAAACTGGCCCGGTTTTCTGCCAATACAGGCTCAACAGGAGGTGATTTTACATTTGCCGGATTAACCAGTTGCCCGTTTTTCCAGATTCTAAAATCTAAATGAGGCCCGGTAGCATAGCCGGTTGCACCAACTCTACCAATCTCATCTCCTTGTTTAACGTATTGTCCAACTTTTAGCTTAGGCCTGCTTTGAAGATGCATATATCCTGATGTGTAAACACTGTTGTGCTTTATCTTTATGTAATTACCAGAGGCCTTGTCGTAAGATATTTTAACCACCTTCCCGTCTCCAATCGACTGTACCTCTGTTCCTGCAGCTGCAGCATAGTCAATGCCTTTGTGAGGCCTATAAATCTTCAATATGGGATGGTAGCGACTATTGGAGTATTTACTCGATATCCTCCGGTAATTTAAAGGAGCTTTAAGAAAGGCTCTCCTCAGGCTCTCTCCATTTTCATCGAAATACTCAATGCGATTACCTTGCTCAAAAGCAAAAGCGAAATGCTCTTTCCCTGAGTTAGTAAAAGAGGATGCAATAACCCGATTAATCCCAATTGCAATATCATCAATGAGCTTTACCTCATATATGATTTCATATATATCCCCTTTCTGTATCCCTGCAAAGTCTAAGGTCCATTGATAAACATCCATCATTTCAAGAGCAAGTACAGGACTTACATGTTTGTCGACCAGTGAATTCCAAAGGCTGGATTCAATCACTCCTGCAATTTCCCTTTGCTCATATTCTACTTCTTTTCTGCCTTCAGTAACAGTTATACTGTCGCCAAAACAATATGTTATGTATTCTTCAAGATTTTTTTCATACACCATATGCTTTACAACAGGAAGCGAATCTAGCGTCCAGAAAAAAGTGAAAGAATTCCCTGCTTTGATCTTTCGAACATCGAAAATCGATTTTGAAGCTTTTGCCAATTTGTCGATTCGACCATAGTCTATTCCCCTGCTAAGCAAAATCGATGATAAAATCTCATTCTTTTTTACTGTGATCTGTTCAGTTTTGAAGGAGTCGGCCGGAAGGCCAAAAAGATAGGTCGGCTCTGGTAATGAGAGAACCGTGGAACCTCCTTCCACGCTATTATTCACACCAACAGTTTTGACTCGGGTGATACTGAAAATGACCCCGGCAAGCACAATAAGGGCTGCAATAATGTATAATATATTCCTTCTGCTCAAACTAAGTGGTTTTGACGAGTCAATATAAAACAAAAATTCCCGAAAATATTTACAGTTTAATCCAAGTTTTAAACTGCAAATTGTTAATGATTATTATAGGGAAGCCAATTTAATTGTCTATGCATTTGTACTTCTTCAGACGATTATCGTTAAGTAAAAACTTTTTTGTGTCGCGATCAAACTGCATGGAGTCTTTTAAGGTGCTTGAACGACTGGCAAGTAGGCCTATACCATTAATAATATTTGAAAATGCTAAAAAATCGAAATCATTAAACCCATCCAGATATTTAATGTAGTTGGTCATTGCACTTCCTCCCATATTTATTTTTATACTGTGGTAAGCGAAATATCTTCTTGAAACTTTTGGGTTGTCATCAATCTGACTTAACAACTCTCTGATAAACTCCTCATAGGTGATACTCAACTCCTGGTACTTAGGAGTCATTGTTTCATTCCAGTTTGTGTTTTGAAGATTCATTGTAACTGTTCTGATCGTATCCTCCATTTCTTCCAGGAATCCAAATGATACATCTACCTCAAACCAGAAATCCTGAGAAAACTCCTGATCGATACTCCACTGAATTCTAATTGGCGAATCTGGAGCCAGGTATAGGTATTGTTGGGCTTTCTTTGGTGTGTTGATGAACGGTTTGTCAATAAGCTTAACTTCTCCATAGGCTTCTTTCATCCCAGGATATTTAACGCTTACGCCAAGCTTTCCTCTTATCCTTCCTTCGAAGTTGTATATTATTTGATTAGGGTTATGGAAAATCCCCTCATCTTTTGGTATTTCCCTAACAATAGTTGGCCTGATGATTTCGCTGTGACCATTCCAGTTTGTAAGACTAATTGTTACATCAGGTGCATCAAAGTACAGGGAATCGAAAATGTTTGCCTCTTGGTTTGGATCAGCATCGGAATGAAAGGTCTTCCCAACTTTAAGATAATGAATGTTTTCACCCTCGTTAAATACCCCGAAAATAACGGCCTGAGGACTAGCTGATAAGCTAATGTCAGGATCATCCTCACAGGAAGAAAGAAAAAATGCAGTAAGCAATAAATATATCAGGTGATAACCTTTAATGCCCATTCAAACTATTTTTCATAGGTTATGGGGGAACATATAAAGTTAATACTTTCTTGCTAATTGCAATAGCTGCATCCTAAACCTTAGACAACTATGTTGATTATCCTTTTTGGAACAACAATAACCTTTCTGGGAGTTTTGCCCATTAGCCATTTCTGTGCCAACTCATGCTCAAGAACTATCTTTTCGATTTCTCCGGCATTCATTTCAACAGGCACTTCAACCTTAAATCTCATTTTACCATTAAAGGATACGGGGTATTCAATTGTATCTTCCGACAAATACTCCTCATTCAGTTTTGGCCAGGCTGCTTTACTTATACTTCCTTCATTACCAAGCTCGCTCCATAATTCTTCTGATATATGTGGCGCAAAAGGAGACAAAAGGATCAACAATGGCTCCAGAATGCTTCTTTTGTTGCAGGAAACTTCATTAAGCTCATTAACACATATCATGAATGCACTTACGGATGTATTAAGCGAAAACCGTTGAATGTCTTCCTGGACCTTTTTGATTGTCTTATGAAGAATTTTTAATTCATCTGCCGAAGCTTTATCATCACTAAGAGAGAAATCCCCATCCTCAGGATGGAATAGACGCCACATTTTTCTAAGGAATTTGAATACCCCATCAATGCCATTTGTGTCCCAGGGTTTCGCCTGTTCTATCGGACCCAGAAACATTTCATAAAGCCTCAGTGTATCTGCACCGTAGGTTTGTATTATGTCATCAGGATTAACAACATTATACATCGATTTAGACATTTTCTCTACTGCCCAGCCACATATGTATTTGCCGTCCTCAAGGATAAATTCAGCCTTGCTGTTTTCAGGGCTCCATTTTTTAAATGCCTCAATGTCAAGAGTGTCATTGTGAACAATGCTGATGTCCACATGTATGGCAGATGTGTCATATTGGTCCTTCAGATTATGTGACACATAGGTCCGACTGTCTTTTATTCTGTATACAAAGCTGGATCTTCCTTGAATCATTCCCTGATTGATCAGCTTGCGGAAAGGTTCGTCCTTGCATACATAGCCTAGATCATACAGAAATTTATTCCAAAATCTGCTGTAAATAAGGTGCCCTGTGGCATGTTCAGTCCCTCCAATGTAGAGGTCGACATCCTGCCAGTACTCATTCGCCTCTTTAGAAACTAATTTCTCCTTATTTTTAGGATCCATATATCTGAGATAATATGCAGAGGATCCTGCAAATCCTGGCATAGTGCTCAATTCCAGGGGATGACCATCAGGAGTTGTCCAGTTTTCTGCCCTTCCTAAAGGAGGTTTGCCATCTTCGGTAGGTAGAAACTTATCAACTGCAGGTAATTCCAAAGGTAGCTCTGATTCATCTAAAACATATGGTAAGTCATCCTTGAAATACACAGGGAATGGCTCTCCCCAATATCGCTGTCTACTGAAAATTGCATCTCTCAGGCGGTAATTGACTTGTACATTTCCAATCTTCCTTTTTTCAACCTCCTCTTTAGTCTTTTCTATAGCTTCAAGAACAGATAGGCCATCGAGGAAATCAGAATTAATCATATGTCCTTCTTTAGCATCGAAAGATTCTGCCCAGGTTTTTGGATCAGTGGGCTTATCTCCTTCTTTTGCAACTACTTGGATTATAGGTAAGTCGAAGTAATTGGCAAAAGCGAAATCCCGACTGTCATGAGCCGGGACAGCCATAATAGCTCCAGTTCCATATCCTGCTAAAACATAATCACTAATCCAGATAGGGATATCTTTGCCAGTAAATGGGTTAATGGCATATGATCCGGAGAAAACGCCGGATATGCGATTTACATCAGCTAGTCTTTCTCTTTCTGTCCTTTTTTTAGTTTTTTGAATATAATTTTCTACCTCTGCTTTATTCCTGCTGCTTGTTAGTGGTGATACTAGTTCAGATTCTGGAGCCAGTACCATAAAAGTTGCACCGAAAATTGTATCAGCTCTGGTTGTAAATACTTCAATTTCCTGATCGGAGTCCTTAACCTTAAAGAACATGTTGGCCCCTTCAGATCGCCCTATCCAATTACGTTGAATCTCTTTAAGAGAGTCGCTCCATTCAAGGTTTTCAAGGCCTTCTAACAGTCTTACTGAGTAAGCTGATACCCTTAACAGCCATTGACGCATTTTTTTTTGCTCAACAGGATGTCCGCCCCTGACCGACAAACCTTCTTTTACCTCGTCATTGGCCAGAACTGTACCTAGTGCAGGACACCAGTTGACTTGTGTCTCGGCAAGGTAGGCTAGTCGGTAATTAAGCAATATCTCTTGTTTCTTCTTATCAGAAAAAGAATTCCAATCTTCCGCAGTGAAATCCAAAACCTCTGTGCAAGCAGCCTCAATGTTTTCTGTTCCTGATTTTTCAAATTTCCCAATAAGGATCTCAATTGGTAATGCTTTATGATCTGAATGGGAATAGTAATGCTGGAACATTTTTATAAAGGCCCATTGTGTCCAATGGTAATAATCAGGATCACAGGTCTTAACCTGGCGTGACCAGTCATATGCAAATCCAATTTTATCAAGCTGTTCTCTATATCTTTTGATGTTTTTATCCGTTGTTAAAGCAGGGTGTTGTCCCGTTTGAATTGCATATTGTTCTGCAGGCAGTCCAAAGGCATCATATCCCATTGGATGAAGAACATTAAAACCATTGTGAGTTTTAAAACGAGTGACTATGTCAGACGCGATGTATCCTAGTGGATGACCAACGTGAAGCCCAGCACCCGAAGGGTAGGGAAACATGTCTAACACATAAAACTTTGGCCTTTCAGGATCCTCATTAACCTTGAAAGTATCCTGCTTTTTCCAGTAATCTTGCCACTTATCTTCGATTTCTCTAAATTGGTATTCCATATTGCCCTAATGTTATTGAATTTACTCAGCTCCCTATGCCTGTAAAGTTTTGGCGAAAGTATAAAAACTGCTCAGGAAAAGCAAAGTAGTTATAATTACATGACTCGAAGAAATTTTCAGACTAATCAGTCGATTTCATGAATTTATCTTACATTTGCCAAGCAAATTTATTGTGAAAAAGATATTACCATGATTCAAGCTTCAATTATTGCAGGGTTTTTAGGCGGATATGAATGGATAATCATATTACTGGCTATTGTTTTGTTGTTCGGTGGAAAGAAAATACCGGAGCTTATGCGCGGTCTGGGCAAGGGAATTAGAGAATTCAAGGATTCCTCTAAAGAGATTACCAAGGAATCTGAAGCAACTGATCCTAAGGAAAAAAGCGAATAATAATTCAATAAGGTATTTACCATCAATATCTAACCAGGCGTTTCTGCTGTGGGCAAAAAGAACATTAAAAGTAAAGATGCCAATGACCTTACCTTTCTGGAACACCTGGAGGTTTTAAGAGGGCATTTGATACGGTCGGCAATTTCCGTCTTAATTTTTTCTATTGCTGCTTTTATGATTAAGGACTTTATTTTTAATATTGTCCTTCTGGCTCCTAAGGAGGCAGATTTTATTACTAACAGGCTGTTTTGCCAATTGGGTGAATTAATTAATTCCGCTAGGCTGTGCATCAACTCCGAAGGACTAGATATAATTAACATTGATTTGGCTGGCCAGTTCAAAATCCACCTCAGGATTGCCTTTTTTGCAGGTCTAATACTTTCTTCTCCCTACATATTTACAGAGATTTTCAGGTTTATCTTGCCTGCATTAAAGGATAACGAGAAGAAGTACTCTGCTGGAATGGTATTCTATACCACAGCCTTATTTCTTACAGGTGTTCTTTTTGGATATTATTTAATTATTCCTTTAACTATAAATTTTCTTGGGGGCTATTCAGTTAGTGCAGAAGTTGCTAATCAAATTGCATTGAAGTCTTATATTGGATCGGTTACCTCTCTTTCATTATCAACAGGACTGGCTTTTGAATTACCGATAATGATATATTTTCTTTCTAAGGTAGGATTGGTAACTCCCGATTTTATGAGAAAGTACAGGAAGCACGCATTAGTTGTTTTTCTTGTCCTTTCAGGTATTATAACGCCTCCTGATGTTATTAGCCAGTTCTTGGTGTTCATCCCATTGTACATACTGTTTGAAATTTCTATCTTGATATCCAAACGTGTTGAACGCCAGCTTGAAGAGCGTGA
>CAYUNU010000111.1:0-9420 GCA_964446195.1 uncultured Porphyromonadaceae bacterium
CTTGGACTGGTTTATTCAATCAGTATCCTGTATGTTATTGTCCTTGCATATTTTATTACCAAGGAGAAATATATCATTGCAGCTATACCGATTGGACTATTGGTGCTATTTATTGCCATCTACCGGCTCGAACTAATTTTTTGGATCATTCTTTTTACAGTGCCTTTGTCGGTGCCACTTAAAGAATTTGGCTTAAATGTTGATTTTAACATGTTCCTGCCTACCGAACCATTATTAGCCGGTTTATTTATTATCTTTTTAATAAAACTGGCTATTGATGGATCTTTTGATAGGAAAGTTTTGCGTCACCCTGTTACAATTGTGATATTGTTGCAACTAGGCTGGATTTTGGTGACAAGTATCAGTAGCACTATGCCAGATGTATCTTTTAAGTTTTTTTTGTCGAGGTTATGGTTTGTTGTAGTGTTTTATTTTTTCGCCACCCAGGTATTCAAGGACACCTCAAAAATCAGGAAATATTTTTGGTTTATATTAATTCCCCTGGCTTTCATCGTTGTTGTCATAACCATAAAACATGCTGGTCTGGGATTATATGACCAGAAAGCATCTAATCCAGCCGTTGATCCTTTTTTCAATGACCACACTCTGTACGGTGCGATAATGGCATTATTCATACCCGTTGTAATTGGGTATATTTTTAAGTCAAAATTTTCCTGGCTACAGAGGATCGGTGCCATGGTTGTACTGGTTTTATTGGTTACAGGCCTGATTTTTTCCTATAGCAGAGCCGCCTGGGTTAGCCTTGCTGGCTCCGCTATGGTTTATCTGCTCATCCTTTTTAAAGTTCGGTGGCGAACCGTGCTCTTTGGAATTGCTGGCCTTGTGACTGTTTTTTTAGTCTTTGGGAAAACTCTCCTAATGGACATGGAAGGAAATGATCAGGATTCATCCGATAATTTTACAGAGCACATACAATCTATATCAAATATTTCAACGGATGCCTCAAATCTGGAAAGGTTAAATCGTTGGAGTTGTGCATTGAGAATGTTTGCCAATAAGCCCTTATTGGGGTTCGGTCCTGGAACATATATGTTTCAGTATGCTCCTTTCCAAAAAGAGTCACAAAAAACTATCATATCAACTAATGCCGGAGACGGCGGTAATGCTCACTCCGAATACCTTGGACCCCTTGCTGAATCAGGAGTTATGGGGGGATTTCTGGTCTTGCTTTTAGTAATATATGGCTTTGTAACTGGCGTAAGAGTTTATTGGAAACAGACCGATAGGGAGCTCAAAATGATAGCTATAGTTGTGCTTATAGGGTTGACAACCTACTTTCTACATGGAATATTGAATAACTTTCTTGATACAGACAAAGCCTCAGCTGGAGTATGGGCTTTCCTAGCCATTCTCGTTACCCTGGATATCCGGGATAAACAAGTAAAAGAATAATTACTCTTTTACTCTTTCCATATATGAGTTATCACTAGTATTTATCCTGATTTTGGTTCCTTCCTCGCAGAACAGTGGAACCATAATAGTAGCACCTGTTTCTATTGTTGCTGCTTTAAGAGAGCTTGAAGATGAAGTATCTCCACGTACACCAGGCTCTGTATAAGTGATTTCCATAACAACCGATGCTGGCAATTCGCAAAACAGAGGAGTTTCAGTGTCAGCGTGAATAACGACCTCTACTTCCTGACCGTCTTTAAGTAAATCAATGTTATTTATAAGGTCGCCGGCAAGGGATATTTGCTCATAGGTTTCCATATGCATCATGTTGTATCCCAAGTCATCTTTGTAGAGGAATTGATATGGGCGGCGTTCAACGCGAGTCTCATTTATCTTATGGCCGGCGGAGAATGTAATATCAATTACCTTACCTGTGGTTATGTTCTTGAGCTTTGTTCTTACGAAAGCTGGTCCTTTACCAGGTTTAACATGTTGAAAATCAGCAATAGCAAATAGTGTGCCGTTGTGCTCAATGCACATTCCTTTACGTATATCAGAAGTAGTAGCCATATTTATCAGTATGAATTTTGGACAAAAATAGGTTAAACTCTTAATTATGCAATACTTCCCTTTTTATCCTTTTGTTTTTTCAGGAGGAATGATCTTGTTTTTGGGAATAGTTGCAATGAAGTCTTTAAGATAAAAGGGTTCGAAATAAGCAATATCTAAAAAATCTTTTTTGAACCAGGCAGATTCTGCCAGTGGTATCATGTACTCACTGGAGGGTTCGATGTTAGGAATAAATGCTGCATTGGGATGCTCAATTATTTCCCGGCATTTTATGCTTCCATCGCCGAAGAAAAAAACTCTGCCTGCATCCAGGTACTCGAGGTACGACTCCTTATCAATGATATCTGCCTTTACTTCTCTTATCAATTCGAGTTGTCCATTGAAGAAAGCCGAGTAAACCTCCATCCTTCTGGCATCCAGCATTGGGCATAATACAGGATTACTGGTTTTGCTCAATAGGGTTTGATTCTCTTTCATAAATCTGTTCGCCAAGGCTTGCAGGGTTGATACTCCTATCATTGGAACCCCAGCCCCGTATGCGATTCCCTTAGCTGTGGAAACACCAATTCTTAAACCTGTGTATGAGCCTGGCCCCATGCTAATAGAAATAGCATCCAAACTTTTGTAGGAGATCTTATTACTTGTCATGAGATCCTCTATAAAGGGACTCAATCGGGATGCATGGGACTTGGGATCATTTGTTTCCCTTTTATCCAATAATTTGCCGTCACGGCTCAGGGCAGTTGAGCAGATCGGAGTAGCAGTTTCAATATGTAATATCAGGGCCATCTTGTTTTATTTTTATCATCGTCACCTACCTTAATTCAATAGGAATGCCACGGTAAAAGTCTAGTATTTTTGCATTAAAGATGTAATTATATTTAGCCTGAAGAAGGTCGGATTGTGCTTTGAAGAGATTGTTTTTTGAAAAATTATAATCCAGCGAAGTGAGCAAACCAAGGCTGTATTTTTTTTCGGTATGTCGGAAAGCTTCCTGAAGAGATGTTAGTGATTTTTCTGTTGCACGATATTTCTCCAAAGCAGCACCGGCATCTGCCATTGCCTGCTGTATTTCCTTACGTAAACGGCTCTTCTCCAGTTCCATCTGGTAGTTGCTGTTTTGGAGAGCTATACGGCTTTTCTTAACTTCAGTTTGATAAGACAAGTTGTTAAAGATGGGTACCTGAAGGTTAAAACCCAAACTGGTTGTGCTCGCAAAGTCGATTTGTGTGCGGAAAGGCATAGTCTTATTGGTTTGGTAATCCATTATCCTATCCGAATATCCTGATCCCCAGCTGGCGTTCATTGCAAGAGATGGGCTCAATAAACCCTTGGTGACTGATAAGTTGCGTTCGTAAAACTTAACTTTTAAATCGGCACTTTTGATTCTTGGCAATAGAACTATAGCCGATTCATATATTTCATTACTGGATCCTGTAAGGGGCCCAATAAGGATATTCTCAAAACCGGGTTTCTCTATGTCAAAATCTTCAATATCCTTTATATCCAGTAATTGTGCCAGGCTCAGGCTTGAGAGTTTTAACTGATTCTTGGCATTCACTAGCTTTAGGTCTTCACCGGCTAACTGAGCTTGAATTTCAAGTAGATCACCCTGCGGCAAGGATCCTGCATCTGCCAGCCTATTAGTTGTTTTAACCTGCTGCCTTGTGAGCTCAACTTGTTGAAGGGCTATTTCAACAAGCTCCTTGTTGAACAGAATTTGCAAATATGACCTGGTGATATTTAAAGAAAGGTCGTTTTTGGCAGCTTCATAATCCGCCAGAACTACTTCCAGGTTAAGCTTGTTCCTCTTTAGTGTATTTATTTCCTGAAAACCATTAAAAAGGTCAACTTCAGTAGTCCCATATAATGAAGTTCCTTTACTATTTTCAGTTGTAAACTCATATGTAAGTGGATCCACCGATCGGCCAAATCTGAATGTTTGTGAGGCTCCGGCTCTCAGGCTTGGAAGAAGCTCAAACTTTGAATGACTGAGGTTGTTTTCGGCTAGCTGTATGTTAAGCTCTTGCTGTTTTAACTGAATATTATTTTCGATAGCATAGGATAAGCACTTATCCAGAGTCCACTTTTCCTGAGATATGAGTAGGCCAGGGAGAAAAAATAGAACGAAAAAAATACAGAGATCAGCTTTGCGCATAAAGGATGATTTATTTGGTATTTAGATGCATTTGAAATAGCTTGAATATCCTCTTATACTCATCAGTCCAGGAATCAGGGTCAGTAAAGCTGTGTCTTTCGCGAGGGTATGACGCTAGCTCCCAATTGTCTTTGCCCAGATCAATAAGGCGTTGTGTGAGCCTGATAATATCCTGATAATGAACATTGTCATCCATCATTCCGTGACACATCAGAAGGTTTCCCTTAAGTCCTTCGGCAAAATATATTGGGGAGCTTCTGGCGTAGGCAATACTATCTTCAATAGGAGTGTTGAGTATATTTGCAGTATATCCATGGTTATAATGAGCCCAGTCGGTAACTGAGCGCAATCCGGCTCCTGCTTTAAATACATCAGGAGCATTAAACATCGCCATTAGGGTTATGAAGCCACCGTATGATCCGCCGTATAGCCCAATTTTTTCAGGATCAATATCATAATTATCTACTAGATATTTTGCTCCATCAACATTATCACTAAGATCTTTACCACCCATATGCCTGTAAATCCCGGTACGCCAGTCTCTTCCATAACCGGCACTGCCACGATAGTCAATGTCAATTACAGTATAACCATTATCAGCAAGAATGTTATGGAACATGTATTCATGGTAGTAGGTCGACCACCACTTGTGGGCATTCTGCAAGTAGCCTGCTCCGTGAACAAAAACCACTGCAGCATTGTTTTTGATGCTTTTTTCTGGCTGGTACAACCTTGCGTATACTTTTGCTCCGTCTTCGGCATTAAAGCTAATAAACTCCGGGACTCTCCATGGATAAGCCTTGAATTCATCAGAGCGAGAATCGGTTATCTTAACCGGTTTTGCACCTGCCTTATTTTCCTGTAAGTATATCTCTGGAGGCTTATTAGCAAAAGAAAAAGTTATAGCAAGAGTTTTTTCATCAGGAGATAAATTTACTGAATTGCTGCCTGTCATGCTGGTAATCTGCTCCCTTTTTCCTCCTTCGATTGGCATTCGGTAAAAGTGATTCTCACCCGGATGAACTTCGTTTGAAGAAAAATACCAGTACTTTTTGTTTTTTGAAAGATATGGTCCGCTAACTTCAAACTGGCCGTTGGTTAATTGCTTTTTTTCTCCTGTTTCAACATTGGCCCAATAAAGGTGACGATAGCCTGTTTTCTCTGAGATATACCAATACCTTTTATTGTCGGGCATCCAGCCTGATCCTCCGCCATATCCAACCCAAGCTTCATCTCTTTGTCGATCAATTAATTTAACACCGCCAGTTGAAGGGTCTAATAAGAGAAGCCATATGTCTTTATTATCAGAGGAACTAGCGGTTAAAATACAATGCTTGCCATCTTCCGACCAGTCCAAACCTGAAAAACGTAGCTTGCGTTCTGAGGGCTGCATCCCTTCATAGCGCTCAGGATAATCTTTTGCATAATCGGGAAGATCATAAATGCCAGGGATACTTGTGTTATCCACGTGGTATACACTGTCTTTCTCCAGATCGAAAATGCCAATTTTCATCTCTCCTGGAAGATTGCCAACTTTTGATCTTGTATCCTGTATTTCCGTA
The DNA here is from genome assembly GCA_964446195.1 of uncultured Porphyromonadaceae bacterium. GTDB lineage: Bacteria > Bacteroidota > Bacteroidia > Bacteroidales > UBA12481 > JAUVKA01. Next base: position 5,704 of record CAYUNU010000111.1, read on the forward strand.
TATCCGGAAAGAGTAACATAAACAGGCATCTTGGTCCCTTCGGATCTTTCTCCTCTTTTGGATAAAAAGTAAATTACATGCTTTTCGTCACCACTCAGACTAACATTGTAAACCGAATAATCATCGAGATATATAGGAGCAGGACCGCTAGTAGATTTACCGCCTCTTTGTCGGCCAAATTGACTGCCGTAATACATAGAAGGAGAACGACCACCGGAGTTTTGTAGCTTTGGGAATAGTTTTGCTTGATCCTGATATAGCCATTCATCCTGATCATTTCTACCAGCTTTTTCGGTCCTCTCTCTTTCTAATTCTTTTTTATCCTGAAAATTAGTAAGCTGCTTGATCTGACCACTTTCACTATCCCACCAGAACAAATTCCTCTCTATCATAAAGCTTACTTTTTTTCCGGAAATGGTGAATTGAGCAGACGATATACTTTGGGTTGTGCTGTAGACTGTCAGTGTATCACCTTTTTTGACATTAACAATCGTGAGATCTCCCCCAGTGGAAATTATCTCCATGCTTTCGTCGCGATTGAGGTTTTTCCTCACAGGCAATGCTTCTTGCATTACCGACCTTTCAACAGTCTCTGGTTTTAAATCTTTTACGTCGAGTTGATATGTCGAAGAAGATTTTTTGTTTTCAGGGTTCCAGTTGAAAAAGATTTTCTTTGAATCTGCAGACCATTGAAGCCTTTCCGGGCTGTGTCCAATAAAATCTTTGGCCATTATTTCTTTGATGCTTAATGGAGATAGATTTTCGATCTGAGATTGTGCGGGCTGTAATGCAAAGATTAACAGGGTAATACAAAAAGTTAGAGTGGCTTTTAGTTTCATTTTATTAGTTTAAGAAGAATTTTCTAAGTTATGAATTTTCAAAACAAGTGAAATGGCTGTATGTATTTTGTAAAAACAATAAATAAAGTGTAGATTTAACACTTAAGTTTTTATAATGATCAAGTTTTACCAAAATCAGGATAGACAGCTAATAGCTGTGGATTGCATAATATTTGGCTTCGACGCCGGAACGCTGAAAGTTCTACTTTTGAAGAGGAATTTTGAGCCTGAGATGGGTAAGTGGTCTCTGGCAGGAGGCTTTCTGAAAAAGGAAGAAAGTTTGGATGAGTGCGCATCCAGAGTGCTTTTTGAGCTAACAGGGTTAAACAACGTATATTTGGAGCAGTTGATTTCCTATGGAAAAGTGGATAGAGATCCTGGTGAGAGGGTAATTTCAATTTCCTACTTTGCCTTACTGAATATCCAGGATCATAATATTGATATTAACAGGGAAAATGAGGTCTGTTGGTGCCCGCTAACTTGTATGCCTGAGCTAATTTTTGATCATGGAGATATGGTGGATAAGTCTCTTAGAAGGTTAAAAAGAAAAGCGAAAGTGCGTCCTCTGGGATTTGAATTGCTTCCGGATAAATTTTCCCTTCCACAGTTACAATCTTTGTATGAGTCGATCTACCAGAAGGAGCTGGATAAAAGAAATTTCAGAAAAAAAATCCTATCTATGGATTTGTTGGATAAACTGGAGGAAAAAGATAAATCTAATTCAAAAAAGGGTGCATATTTGTATTGTTTCAATCAGGAGAAATACCATCAGCTTGTATTGGATGGGTTTTATTTTAATCTTGATGTTTAAATAAGGGGTAATTTAAAAGCTAATAATTATGAAAAAACTATCAATCAAATCTATTATGATACTTACAGGAGTATTGTTTGTTGCCTTGGGATGCAGCAAGCAATCCCTATCAGATGGGGATTATCCTATTCATCCTGTCAGCTTTAATAAAGTACATTTAAATGATGATTTTTGGGCCCCCAGAATTGAATTGAACCATGAGTTGACAATCCCTTATGCTTTTAAGCAAAGTGAAGAAACAGGAAGAGTTAAGAACTTTGATATTGCTGCTGGAAAAGAGGGGGGTGGATTTTGCTCAATTTATCCTTTTGATGATTCGGATGTTTATAAAATAATTGAGGGAGCTTCCTATTCTCTTCAAAGCAAACCTGATGCTGAGCTTGATGCATACCTGGATGATCTTATTGCACGTATCGGAGATGCGCAGGAACCGGATGGATATCTCTATACTAACCGTACAATTATGGGTGACAGTGCTCATGCCTGGGCAGGTAGCAGAAGATGGGAACTGGTCAATGAACTAAGTCATGAGCTCTATAATCTTGGGCATATGTACGAGGCTGGAGTTGCTCACTACCAGGCAACGGGTAAAACCAGTTTTCTGGATATATGCACCAAAAGTGCTGATCTGCTTGTTAAGGATTTTGGATGGGGAAAAGAGGAGAATTATCCCGGTCATCAGGAAATTGAAGTCGGGCTAGCGAAATTATATCGTGTTACAAAAAAGCAAGAGTATCTGGATCTGGCAAAATTCTTTCTTGACGTGAGAGGTCCTGGGGGAGATGAGTATAATCAGGCTCATAAAAAAGTTGTCGATCAGGATGAGGCAGTAGGACATGCCGTACGTGCCAATTATATGTATTCTGGAATGGCAGACGTTGCTGCATTGACCGGTGATCACGATTATCTGGTAGCTATTGACAAGATATGGAATAATGTTGTAAACAAGAAGATTTATATTACAGGAGGGGTTGGTTCTACCGGTGCAGGCGAAGCTTATGGTGATAATTATTCGTTGCCGAATATGAGTGCCTATAATGAAACTTGCGCAGCGATCGCCAATGTTTTTTGGAATCATCGGATGTTTTTGTTACATGGCGATGCCAAATACATAAATGTTCTAGAGAGGACTCTTTATAATGGCATGCTTAGCGGGCTGGGTATGAGTGGAGACAGGTTTTTTTATCCAAATCCACTGAAATCCAGGGGCCAACATCAGCGAAGCGCTTGGTTTGGTTGTGCTTGTTGCCCTAGCAACCTGACTCGATTTATCCCTTCAATACCCGGGTATGTTTATGCAGTTAAAGGAAGAGATCTCTTTGTCAATCTTTATATTGGAAGCAAGGCTGAAGTGGATGTTGCCGGTAATAGGGTGAAGCTTGAGCAGCAAACAAAATTTCCATGGGAAGAGGATGTTTTATTGACCGTGGAGCCTGAAACTCCAGCAAAATTTAAATTGAACATAAGGATACCGGGTTGGACTGGTGAAGAGGTTGTTCCAGGGGATCTGTATAGCTTTGTCGATCCAATGACAGGCAAAGTGGAAATCTCGGTCAATGGGGAGAGCGTAAATTTTAAGCTTGAGAATGGATTTGCCGTTGTTAATCGCAAGTGGGAATCCGGAGATAAAATAAACCTTTCATTCCCAATGGAGATCCGTAGAGTGAAGGCTAATGAAAAGGTTGACGCAGATTTAGGACAGGTAGCCATTCAGCGAGGTCCTTTGGTCTATTGCCTTGAATGGCCCGATCAGGAAGAAAGGGGAGCTTTGCATTTGATGCTGCCTCAAAAACCCGAATTTGGGTTTCAGTTTAACCCAGATATGCTAAACGGTGTTGGTGTTATTACAACTAAGGGATACTCCTTAAACGCTAATCTTGATGGAACAATAGCTAAAAAGGATGTGGAAATAACTGCTATACCCTATTATTCTTGGGCACATAGAGGTAACGGAGAGATGACTGTATGGATACCTGAGCAAGAGGAATATGCATCACCTAAACCATCCCCTTCAATTGCTTCTAAAGCAAAAGTTTCATCTTCACCATGCAAGGGATCATTAACAAC
>CAYUNU010000112.1:0-9389 GCA_964446195.1 uncultured Porphyromonadaceae bacterium
TTGTTTTTGCCAAAGGATCAGGATATTGTGATAGTTTATCAGGATTAATTTTCTTTCTGCTTGTAGGGAAGTGGTATCAGGGGAAAACCTATGAGGCTTTATCTTTCGACAGGAACTATAAGTCGTATTTCCCTATCGCTGTAACAAAGATTAACTCTCAGCTGGAGGAGAGTATTCTGCTTGAAAATATTGAGGTGGGGGATGAATTGCTTATTAGAAATAAGGAGCTCATTCCGGCGGATTCAATACTTATCGAGGGAGAGGCAATGATAGATTATAGCTTTGTTACTGGTGAGTCTACTCCCATACTCAAATCCAAAGGTGATTTTATTTACGCCGGGGGCAAGCAAGTTGGGGGTATAATCAAGATCAGGGTTGAGAAAGATATTAATCAGAGTCACCTTACAAAGCTTTGGAATCAGGATAAGAGTTATGCCAAGCCGGGAGATGCTCTTAAGTCACTCTCTGATAAGATCAGCAAATATTTCACCATAACAATTGTCCTGATCGCTATTTCAGGCTTCACTTTCTGGATGCTCAAGGGTGATGCTCATACTGCGATATTTGTTTTCACTGCAGTATTAATAGTTGCCTGTCCGTGTGCTTTGGCCTTATCCATACCTTTTACCTTGGGCAATACTATGAGGATCTACGTTAATAAGGGCTGATAGATCAAAAACACCAGCGTAATTGAGAAGCTTTCTCATATCAATACCATAGTTTTTGATAAGACTGGTACTCTTACAAGGCCGGATAAGAATAGAATCGAATTCAGTGGTAAAAAGCTGTCGGACATAGAGATTGAAGCAATTTTCTCCATGACCAAGCAGTCCCAACATCCTCTGAGTAGCACGATATCAGGATTATATCAGGATTCAGTATATCATCAGCCGGAGCATTTTGTTGAGGTCCCGGGTAGAGGTCTATTCGGCAGGGTTAACAATATGGATGTAAAGATTGGCTCAGAGCAATATGTTACCAACTCTGAGTCATCTGGTGAACGGGTAAACTCGGAGGTTCATGTTTCCATTGATGACCATTATTTGGGATGGTACAAAATCAGCAATCAATATCGCGAAGGTATTGAAGAGGTAATGCAAAATCTGGGTAAGGTTTTTGATCTTTATTTAGTATCAGGAGATAATGATTCAGAGGCAGGTAATTTGCTTTCCTTTTTCAGTAGGGATAAGATGCTCTTTAATCAAAAGCCGGGAGACAAGGCTGATTTTATTAAATCACTTCAAGCCAAAGGTAATTATGTCCTTATGACCGGTGACGGCTTAAACGATGGGGGAGCACTGATGCAGAGCGATGTTGCTCTTACTATAGCTAACAAGGCCCATAACTTCTCACCTGCCAGTGATGCTATTCTGGAGGCTGATCAGTTTCCTAAGTTTGCCTCCTTTGTACGTTTCGTTAAAACCTCGATTAATATTGTAAAGGTTAGCTTCCTGATTTCCTTTCTTTACAATATTGTTGGTATATCGTTTGCCATAAGTGGAAATCTTTCTCCGATCGTTGCTGCTATTCTAATGCCTATCAGTTCGGTGTCTGTTGTTGCTTTTGCAACATTTATGACGAGAGGACTTGGGCGGGGGATTCGGTAGATTGGTGGATTAGGGGATAGGGAGATTCTTCGCTGGGGCTCGATCCGGTCCTGATTTTCATCAGGATAGCCTGTCCCGCGAAGCGGGAACCCTCACTTGGTCCAATATTGATGGCTATGATGCCTTTTCGCAAATCAACAGGTTTTAGTAATAGTGCATTAAACATAGATAGCCAAAGAAAGGGTCATCCTGGACTTGATCCAGGACCGCGTTGCACAGGTAGAAATAAACATTTGAGCTCCTACGAGTACATCTCCTCCCTAAGCGCCTTAACCTTCTCATCTGTAATGTAATCATCATAATCCATCAGCTTGTCGATAATGCCCTTGGGGGTTAGTTCGATGATTCTGTTACAAACCGACTGGATAAATTCATGGTCATGTGATGACATGAAGACATTACCCGGATACTTGGTGAGGTTATTATTGAATGCCTGGATAGATTCCAAGTCAAGGTGATTGGCGGGGGTATCCAGTATAAGTGAGTTGGCGTCTGCGAGCATCATCTTGCAAATCATGCTCCTCATCTTTTCTCCTCCTGATAAAACTGTTACCGATTTGTAAATCTCATCTCCAACGAACAGCATCTTTCCTAAGTTCTGACGGATAAATACTTCTGTTGTATCACTGGTAAACTGACAGAACCATTCATAAAGACTTTGTTCCTTTTCGAAATGATCCGAATTGTCGAGTGGGAGATAGGCGTTTGTGATGGTCTGGCCCCAAAGGAATTTCCCTGAATCCGGCTCTTTATTGCCCATCAGGATTTCAAATAAGAGAGTCATAGCACGTGGATCCCGTGATAAAAAAATGATTTTATCGCCTTTATCCGCCACAAAATCCACATTTTTGAATATCACTTTTCCATCAATACTTGCTTTTAATCCACTAACCTCCAGTATATTATTGCCGGCTTCTCTGGCTGGTTTGAAAATAATACCCGGGTATTTCCTTGTTGAAGGCTGAATGTCCTCAATATTCAGCTTTTCGATCATTTTCTTACGACTGGTAGTCTGCTTGGATTTTGCAACGTTAGCGCTGAACCTCCTGATGAAAGCCTGTAGTTCAGCTTTCTTTTCTTCAGCTTTCTTATTCTGTAGTGATTGCTGACGGAGTGCGAGCTGACTGCTCTCATACCAGAAGCTGTAATTACCGGCGAACATTGAGATTTTTCCGAAATCAATATCAATAGTATGTGTGCTTATGGCATCCAGAAAGTGCCTGTCGTGTGACACCACCAATACTGTGTTCTCATAATTAGAAAGGTAATTTTCCAGCCACGATACAGTATCCAGGTCGAGGTCGTTGGTCGGCTCATCGAGAAGCAGATTATCAGGATTACCAAATAGGGCCTGTGCCAGAAGAATTCTAACTTTCTGCCGACCGCTCATATCCTTCATCATAGTATGATGAAATTCTTCTTTTATCCCCAGGTCGCTCAATAGGTTAGCAGCACTACTTTCTGCATTCCAACCATCCATTTCGGCAAAGGTCTCTTCTAGTTCAGCGGCTCTTAGACCATCTTCATCAGAAAAATCAGGCTTGGCATATAGAGCATCCTTTTCCTGCATGATATCCCACAGGACCGAATGCCCCTTCATTACCGCATTCAATACAGTGTAATCATCAAAGGCAAAGTGGTCCTGACTTAATACAGAAAGCCTTTCGCCGGGCCCCAGATCAATGCGGCCGGCGGTTGCATCCAGTTCTCCTGATATAGCTTTTAGAAAAGTTGTTTTACCGGCACCATTGGCACCAATAACGCCATAGCAATTACCCTGAGTGAAATTCATGTTAACTTCCTGAAACAACACCCTGCTCCCGAACTGTATACGTAGATTTGAAACTGTAATCATTTGATAATAAATTTAAAAAGACCGCAAAGGTAGGTAAAAAATGAGAGAAAGTTGCGGGTTGCGGGTTGCGGGTTGCGGGTTGCGGGTTTCGGGTTGCGGGTTACGCGTTTTGGGTTGTTTTCCAATTTGTTTCTACATATTGAATAAATTTATTGAGCTTCCGACCTAACATATCAGATTGGTTAATCAATTCGTTGATTGGATTATCTTGGAAATATAGCTCATTGAGCATTTCTAGTTGATTGATTGTTTCGTCATTAGAAGAATGTGCAAATATAAGATACCTAATGAATTCTGCTTTGTACCTTCTTCTGCCATAACCTTCTACGATATTGTCTTTTATGCTTTGGGAAGCTCTCCTAATCTGGCTTCCTTGTTCATATAGTTCATATTTTGGCAACTTTTTTGTCATATGATGCACACCAACTGCCAATTCATATGAGATTTTATAAATCTCAAGATCACGATAACTTTTCATACTATATAGATGTTTATAATTATGAGCTAACATTTTTGAAAGTATAGATGCAAATCAGCACTGTCAATGGAAAATGTTTTACAATTATTTTTTCAAACCCGCAACCCGCAACCCGCAACCCGCAACCCGCAACCCGCAACTCTCTACACTTTCACCGATACAATCACCGCGTTTGCCGAAAATATTGTTTATTTAGGTTCGGACGTTTGCGAACCAATAAAACTAAGCTAATTTTGCACCCAAATAATTTCATTGATCAGGTCATTATGAAAACGGAAGAGAGAATAGAAAAGCAAAGGTTTTTGATTGAGGAGATTGGGAAGAATTTCGACAAGGAAGGTTTTCAACCAATAGCCGGTAGGATTCTTGGACTTCTTATGGTTATGGATAAGGAGCTGTTTACTTTTGAGGAGATAGTAGCTGAATTGGGAATAAGTAAAAGCTCTGCTTCTGTTGCTCTTAAAAATCTGGAACTGAGAGGTAACGTGGAATATATCACAATTCCGGGAGATAGGAAACGGTATTTTAGAATGCGTACTCTGGAGCCCTTTGCCTTGATCGATGACTTTACTAATAAGATGAAGGGATTTAAGCTTATGCAGAACCATATATTAGAATTAAAGGCTGATAAGAATTCTCGGAATTCTATGTTTTTCAAGGATCTAAGCAAGATGATAGATTTTGTTTTAGGCCATATGGATGAGTTAAAAGTAAGATATGAACAGCAGAGAAATAGTAAAATTTAAGTTCGATAATTTATAAACTAAGATAGATATGAGGAGTAAAGTATTAATGTTTATGCTAGTTGGTTTACCCGGGATATTGTTAGCCCAGGAATCCACAATGCAGTTTTCTGTAAAGGAGGCCCAGGCGTATGCTCTGGAAAACAATAAGACCTATAAAAATGCTGAAGCAGATCTTAAGCTGGCTGATGCACAGATCAAAGAAGCCCGGGGAGCAGGTTTACCTAAACTTGAGGGAACAGTTGATTACATGACTAACTTTGGATACGAGTTTGCCTTCCCGATGGGTAGTGGTGACGGCGGAGAAGGTCCGGAAATTGATTACACAAAAATGGACCTTGGGGATTATGAAATTCTGAAAATACTTGACGCTATGTCAAGTACGAGCAATCCTACCATCAAAATGACAGATCAGTTGAGTGCAAACCTTCAGGTTTCGCAATTAATCTTTAGTGGTCAGTACTGGGTGGGTCTTGAAATGGCCAAGCTAGGCAAGGTAATTCGTGAACAGGGATTAAGTATGACAGCCCTGGATATTAAAGAACAGGTTATCAACTCATACCATCTTGTTTTAATAACTCAGGAGCTACTTAAGGTTATAGATAGTAATATTGAAAACCTAAATGAGATACAAAAGCATACTAATAACCTGTATGCTGCTGGTGTGGCGGAAAAAACAGATGTTGACCAGATAAAAATCAATATATCTCAATTGGATAATTCGAAAAGGGCTATGTCGAGGAATATGGAGCTGAACAAAAATATGTTTAGGATGCTTCTGGGACTAAAAGCAGGCACCCAAATTGAATTTACCGATGATCTCAATAGTATCCTGAGTGGAATAAGTGGTGTAATGATAGCCAGTACTTCATTTAATGTGGCCAATAACCCTGGTTACCAAATGATGGCTGTACAGGAACAGATTGGAGAACAGCAGGTTAATCTGAATAAATGGGCATATGGGCCAACTCTGGTAGGATTCTATACTTACAAGGAGAAAATACTGACAGGTGGCTTTGATCTTAGCCCAAAACATGCAGCAGGATTTTCTTTAAGCATCCCGATATTCTCTGGCTGGACAAAAAGTGCTCAGCTGAGTAAAGCAAAGATAGAATTAGATAAAACAACACGGACAAAGTCACTGCTGGAGGATCAGTTAGCCCTTCAAAATAACCAGTTAAGTTTTAATATGTCCAATGCTTATGAAAACTACCTTACTCAAAAAGAAAATATCGATGTTGCTAAAGGAGTTTTTGAGAGCATAAGAAAAAAATATGAAGAGGGCATTTTGTCAAGTCTTGAATTAACTCAGGCAAACAGCAATTATCTTCAGGCAGAGAATAACTATGTGAGCTCAGTGATGGAATTATTAAAATCCAAACTAGCCCTGGATAAATTATATAATAGCTTATAAACAGAAAAAACATTTAAAATGAAATCAATATTAAAAACCGGTATAATTTGTCTGGCAATATCCGCACTTACTTTCTGCCAGCCACCATCACAGACCGCAAAAGATGAAAATGCCCAGGAAGTAACAAGAGTTTTTCCAGTCAAGGTAAGCCCCCTCACCAAGACTCCGATAACTCGTACTCTGGAATACAGTGCTAATTTGGCCGCAAATAAAGAAATCCATTATGCTCCTGCTTCTCCGGGCAGAATTAACAAGATAAATGTGGATGTTGGAAGCAGAGTGAAAAAAGGTCAGGTTTTAGTTGAGATGGATGAAACACAACTCTCATCAGCTATGACTCAATTAGCCAGCGCTAAGGACAGTTATCAGAGGATGAAGACCTTGTACGAGCAAGGTAGTATGGCTGAACAGCAATACGAACAGGTGAAAACACAGTATGAATTAGCTCAGAAAAATGTTACGTTTTTATCTGATAATACAACTCTGCTAGCCCCTGTAAACGGAATTATTACCGGTAAATATTTTGAAAATGGTGAAATGTTTTCCGGTGCACCGAATACCCAGGCTGGAAAAGCTGCAGTAGTTTCGCTGATGCAAATTGATCCACTCAAGGTTATTGTGTCGATATCACAGAACCATTATGCTGATCTTAAGCAAGGAATGATGACTGAAATCAGGACTGATATTTTTCCCGACGAAGTATTTGAAGGTAAAATCTCAAAAGTTTATCCTACCATCAATCCAATGACACGTACCTTCCAGGTTGAAATTATAATTCCTAATAAGAAGGAGGAGCTGCGTCCGGGGATGTATGCTGATATTAAAATTAATATTATGGAGGATGAGGCCACAATGCTTCCTTCATATGCTGTTTTAAAGCAAGCTGGGACCAACACCCGTTACATTTTTGTTTATGAGAATGGCAAGGCCAGGAAGATAAATGTTAAAATGGGAAAAAGGAATAATGATTTAGTTGAGGTTCTTAGTAATGAACTGAAGGAAGGTATGCAGCTCATCGTTGATGGCCAGGCTAGTCTCCTCGATGGATCTGATGTTTCAATTGTTAAGTAGTGAACACTTAAGGACAGAAAAATGAGTATTTATAAAAGTGCAGTAAAGAAACCGATTACAACCCTCATGACCTTTTTGGCTGTGATGGTTCTCGGTACCTATTCTCTTATAAACCTGCCAATAGATTTATATCCTGATATTGAATTTCCGGCTATAACGGTTTTAACAACATATCCGGGTGCTGGAGCAGCTGATATTGAGACAAATATCTCCAAGCCAATTGAATCATCATTGAATGCGATTGATAATCTTAAAGAGATTAGTTCCGAATCCAGGGATAATATGTCTATCGTTTCACTGGAGTTCGAATATGAGGCTGATCTGAGTGAGGCTGCAAATAATATCCGTGATGCTCTCTCATTGCTGGAGAATGTTTTGCCCGAAGATGCAGACAACCCGATGATATTAAAGATCAGCTCCAGTATGGTGCCGATTCTTATGTATGCTGTGACAGCGGAAGAGAGCTATGAGGGGATCGATGAAACTCTGGAGGAATATATTGTCAATCCATTGAACAGAATAGAAGGAATCGGTTCGCTAATGGTTCTTGGTGCTCCTATCAGGCAGGTCGCTGTTGATATCGACCCAATGAAACTCGAAGCGTATAACCTTACCGTTGAGCAGATTGGTGGTGTTCTTAGAGCTGAAAACCTAAATATGCCTACAGGAAATCTTAAGATGGGTCAGAGGGACTATCCCCTCAGAGTGGAAGGTGAATTTACTAATAGCGATATGATCAGGGATATTGTGCTGGGCAGTTTCAATGGCCAGGCTATTTATCTGAAAGATGTTGCAACGGTAAGAGATTCCATTAAGGATATTACCATGGATGAGCGAATCAATGGACAGCTGGGTGTTAGGTTAATGATTACTAAGCAATCAGGCGCTAACACCGTTAAAGTAGCTCGGGATGTAAGTAAGGAAATGGATAAGCTTGTAACTAATTTGCCTCAGGATGTTAAGGTAGAAACAGTATTTGATACCAGCAGTTTTATTAATGGATCAATAAACAACCTCACCAAAACGCTGATGTATGCATTGATCTTCGTAACCCTGGTGGTATTATTCTTTCTGGGTAGGTGGCGTGCAACATTCATTATTCTTCTAACGATTCCCATTTCCCTGATCGTAGCTTTTGTGTATTTATTTATATCAGGAAATTCGATAAATATTATATCCCTGTCGGCACTCTCTATCGCGATTGGCATGGTGGTTGATGATGCCATTGTTGTACTTGAAAATATCTCCAAGCATATCGACAGGGGAGCGAGTCCGAGGGAGGCGGCAATTTATGCTACCAATGAGGTTTGGTTGGCTGTTATCGTTACAACTCTGGTTATCGTGGCCGTTTTCCTTCCGATGACTTTGGTTGGCGGCATGACAGGTGTCATGTTCCGACAGCTGGGCTGGATTGTGTCAATTACAGTAACGACCTCTACCGTAACAGCAATATCCCTTACCCCGATGATGAGCTCCAAGCTTTTAAAGGCCAGGTCGGAGCATAAAAAGAGCTGGTATGAAAAAGCAATCGTTCCGGGATTTGATAAGCTGGATAATGCCTATGGAAGTTTGCTTGGATGGAGCCTCAAGCATAAAAGAGTTGTTAGTATTATTGCTATCCTGGTCTTCGTTGGTTCTATGGCAATGGTCTCTAAATTGGATACCGAGTTTATGCCTGAGTCGGATGAAAGTAGTTTCTCGTTAACAGTTGAATTACAGTCAGGTACTCGTGTAGAAAAGACTATCGAAGTGGCTCGGTCTATTGATGCTTACCTGGATCAGATAGAAGAGGTTGATCTAATTGCTACCTCTGCAGGAAGTGACGATGAGGGCGGCTTTCTTTCAATATTCCAATCTACAGGTTCGAATATTATAAATTATAGGGTTAGTCTGACAGAAGTTGATGAAAGACAGAGGTCTGTTTGGGATATTTCCGAAGGAGTGAGAGAGCACCTGGATACCTATCCAGAAATCGCTAAGTATAATTTGAGTGCTAGCGGTAATATGATGACTACCAATTCGGTAGATGTTGAGATTTATGGCTATGATATTGACCAGACCACAGCTCTGGCCAATGATATCGCTGAAAAAATAAGATTGGTTCCCGGCGCTAGCAACGTGGAAGTTAGTCGGGAAAAAGCTAAGCCCGAACTTCGGGTTGAGCTTAACAGGGAGAAGATGTCGTCGGTTGGTCTTAATACCGCCATGGTCTCAACAGCTC
>CAYUNU010000113.1:0-9388 GCA_964446195.1 uncultured Porphyromonadaceae bacterium
GAAAATGTTTGGGATAAGTTAGTCGGTCGAACTTTGAAAAAGCTGAATCCATACAAGGCGAAGCACAATGAATTCAAGAGAGATTTTTTCAAAGGTGTTATTGAAATGGAATTGGATGGATCTGGAAGGATTCTGTTATCCAAAAGATTTTTAGAAAAGCTGGAAGTTGAGCCCGGCCAGGGAGAGGAAGTAGTTTTGGCAGGCCAGGGTGATGTTGTAGAGCTTATGTCTAAAGGAAAATACGAGGGGACTCAATTGTCGGATGAGCAAAGAGTCTCTATTGCTGAGGAAGTTATGGATGATTTCGAATGGGAAGATGAAGATTAAACATGGCAGAGGGCGGATATCACATACCTGTTTTGCTGGAGGAAAGCCTGGCGGGGCTGGCAATAATGCCCGAGGGAGTATATGCGGATTTGACCTATGGAGGCGGTGGGCACAGTAGAGGCATACTGTCGAAGTTGGGAAAGGGAAAACTAATTGCTTTTGATCAGGACCCCGACGTTAAGGATCACCTAATTCAGGATGACAGATTTCTGTTCATCAACCACAATTTTAGATTTATTAAAAATTACCTCGACTACTACGGGATAGGAAGGGTTGATGGGGTTCTTGCAGATCTGGGGGTGTCGTCACACCAATTGAATGAGGGTGGGAGAGGGTTTTCATATCGTTTCGATGCTCCCTTGGATATGAGAATGAGTCCTGGGATTAAGGAAGGGGCCGGTGACATAGTGAATGAAGCCGACAAACTTAGGCTAAGTAAGATCTTAAGAGAATACGGAGAGATTGCAAGGGCTGGTTATTGGGCAGATAGAATTATCAGGGAAAGGTCAAATGCTAGAATTGAAACAACAGGACAATTGGCGCAATGTGTGGAACCGCTTTTAAAAAAAGGGAAAGAAAATAAGGATTTATCCAGATTTTTTCAGGCTCTGAGAATAGAAGTTAATCAAGAATTGGATGGTTTGAAGGAGATGCTGAAGCAATGTTCCCAATGCATTAAGCCTGGTGGACGAATGGTTGTGATAAGCTACCATTCGGCAGAGGACAGATTGGTTAAGAACTTTATCAATTCCGGCAATACTGATGGAATAGTAAGTAAGGATTTTTTTGGAAACAAACTGTCTCCTTTTAAAGCAATAAACAAAAAGCTGATCCTTCCCTCAGAACAGGAACTAGAGAGAAATCCAAGAGCAAGGAGTGCAAAACTTAGAATCGCTGAAAGACTTTCAGATGGCGAAAAGCAATAAGGATAGAAAAGAGTTTGTCAGCCCCCGTCAGGAGCTGAAAGAGACAAAAAGACTAACTGCTAAAGATCTTTTAGGAGGTGGCGTTTTGTCGCGTGATGCAGTGCTTAAACAAATTCCTTTTATCCTTTTTCTATTCGCTCTTTTGGTCTTTTATATCGGAAATCAATATCAGGGAGCTAAGGTGATGAGGGAAGTAATGAGGATTGAAGAACGCCTGAAAATCCTTAGAACAGAATCTATCTCAACAACATTTGAAAAGATGGAGATGAGTAAGCAGTCGGAAGTAGTGAAACTTTTACAGGATATGAATATGCCCTTGAAAGAGGCAATTCTTCCACCTTATAAAATTGAATTAAAGTAAATTATTTGGATACAAAAGGTATCATATTATCAAGATTGGGCTGGATATATGTCATCGCCATGCTAGGTGCACTCGGTGTATCAGGTAAGATACTTTATCTGCAGTTCGTGACTGGAGATATATGGCGTGCAGAGGCAGAAAAGTTGAGTGAAAAGATTACCACCATACCGGCAAATCGTGGAAATATTCTGGATACAGATGGTAACCCCATCGCAAGTACAGTACCAGCTTTTGATCTGGCAATTGATCCATATAGCGAGAGCATAAATGAATTTTTTGATGCTGAACTACCTGGTCTGGTTAAAGGTTTGTCGGATATATTTAGGACGAAATCTCCTGCCTATTATGAGAATAAAATCCTCCAGGCAAGGAAAAATAAAAACAAGAACCTTGTTCTGGAGAGAAATTTGAGCTACAAACAGGCTGAGGAAGTTAAGAAATTACCGCTTTTCAGGCATGGTCAATATAAGGGAGGCTTAAAACTCACTCAAAAGAACATCAGGAAGTATCCTTATAACCGACTGGCTAAGAGGACAATAGGTTACACTCAGGATGGTGTGAATGGTAAATACGTGGGTTTTGAAGGAAAATTCGACCCCTACCTGAAAGGGAAAGATGGCTTAAGGTATGCCTATAGACAAGGGGGGGGGAAATATGTGCCAGCAAGTGTAGAGAATTTTGAAGAACCCCATGACGGATATGATATTCAGTCGACTCTTGATATGAACTATCAAGATGTTGCTGAAGCAGCTTTACAGCAACTTTTGATAGAAAAGGAAGCTCATCATGGATGTGCGGTGCTAATGGAAGTTGCTACCGGCGAAATCAAAGCAATGGTAAACCTCACAAGAGAGGCGGAGGGTGTGTACATAGAAAATTATAACTATGCCGTTGGAGAGATGAATGAGCCTGGTTCAACTTTTAAGCTCCCTTCATTAATGGCCGCATTAGAAACAGGTCGTATAGATCTGCAGGATACTGTCGATACCTACAACGGAGTTTACAAATTACATGGAGTTGAAATAAAAGATTCTCACTACGGTGGTTATGGGGTAATCAATGTGCAACAGGTATTTGAGAAATCATCCAACATTGGAACAGCCAGGCTTATTGAAAGATGTTTTGAAAAAAATCCGAAAGATTTTATTGACAGGATTTATGCGATGGGTTTGAAAGATAAGACGGGAATAGAGATCTCTGGTGAGCAACTGCCTAATATCAAGCATCCTAATGATAAAGATAAATATTGGAGTAAAGTGTCGCTTCCTTTTATAGCACATGGTTATGAAATAGCCCTCTCACCCATTCAGATTCTTGCTTTTTACAACGCAGTTGCTAATGGTGGCAAAATGGTGGCTCCCCGACTGGTTAAAGCCGTTAAATATCACAGCCATCAGGAAAATGTTTTTGGGCCAAAAGTTTTGAAAAATTCAATCTGTTCAAAAGAGACAATTGCTAAAGCACGTGCCATGCTGGAAGGAGTTGTCAAAAACGGCACTGCAACAAATCTTAAACCGGAGGCTTATTCTATTGCCGGAAAAACAGGAACGGCTGTTGTCTATCAAAATGGTGGCTATGAAGGTGACCTTGGAAAAAAAGAATATCGTGCATCTTTTGTGGGTTATTTCCCCGCAGAAAAACCTGCGTATAGCTGTATAGTTGTGGTCTCTAGACCAAAAGGTAAATATTATGGCAATGTTGTTGCCGGTGAAGTTTTCCTGGAAATAGCTGATAAGGTTTTTGCCACAGATATAAGATTGCATCCGGATATGTCGACCTATACCTGGGATGTGGTTGGGAATATGCCTGATATAGCCAGTGGGAATTCAGCTGCCGGCCTATATCTGTTGGAAAGTCTGAATATACCCTATGACCGCAAAAGAGATTTACCTCCCTATTCTTCAATCAAGCTTAAAGATAACGAGCTGGTGTTCAGTAGCCTGGAGCTTATGCCTGGTATTGTTCCTGATGTGACGGGAATGGGCTTGACAGATGCTCTCCCTCTTTTGGAAAATGAAGGACTGAAAGTGGATGTCGAAGGATATGGGAAAATTGTTAGCCAATCAATACAGCCCGGAAATAGAATAGTTAGTGGACAAACAATCAAACTAGTTATGAGCCTTGGATAATGAAGCTTAAGGATCTAACATATGGAATTAGTGATATATATATATCGGGATTTGAGGATCGGGAGGTATCCGGACTGGCAATTGACTCCAGAGATGTTAAGGAGGGATATCTCTTTGCTGCCTTGAAAGGATCAAGAATTGATGGCCATAAATTTATCGCTGGAGCTATTGAGGCTGGAGCTAAAGTTGTACTATGCTCCGAACTGCCATTAAATCAGGAGGAATATATCACCTACCTGCTTGTAAATGACGTTAGTTCAGCTTTGGGAGATATATGCTCGCAATTCTACAATCATCCTGATAAGGATTTGAAAATAATATCGATAACTGGTACAAATGGGAAAACCAGTATTGCAACCTGGCTCTATGAATTAGGGGAATCTTTGGGATATCCTTGTGGGTTGATTTCAACAATCCGAGTAATGATAAGAGATAAATCATTTAAGGCTACCCATACTACTCCGGATATTATAAGTCTGTATAACTACCTGAGCAACATGGTGGAAGCTGGTTGTGAATTTGTTTTCATGGAGGTCTCTTCTCACGCTTTGGATCAAAAGAGGACTGCAGGCCTGAGTTTTAAAGGAGCTGTTTTTACAAACCTGTCACGTGATCACCTTGATTATCATCAGAACTTTTCTTCCTACATCAAAGCAAAGAAAAAACTGTTCGATGGTTTACACAAAGATTCGTTTGCATTGGTAAATGCAGATGATAAGAATGCAAATGTTATGCTGCAAAATACTGTAGCCAGGCCACTGAAGTATTCGACAGCCACTGTATCCGACTATCAGGGTAAACTTATTGAACAGATAAACCAAGGGATGCTTCTTCAAATAAATGGGAATGAGTTATGGGTGCCCTTTATTGGTAGGTTCAATGCGTCAAATCTTACGGCAGTATATGGTGTGTCAATCGAATTGGGTTGGGAAAAGGATGAGGTTCTGCCGGGTATAAGTAAAATGCATCAGGTTCAGGGACGCTTTGAAAAGGTTGATCTTGGTGATAACATAAACGGAATAGTGGATTATGCTCATACGCCTGACGCTCTGGAGAATGTTTTGGAAACAATACGGGAAATGTGTATGCCTGACCAGAGGATAATAACTGTTATTGGGGCAGGTGGTGATCGTGATAAGGGAAAGCGGCCTGAAATGGCAGCAATCGCTTGTGGGAAAAGTGATATAGTTATTCTTACATCGGATAACCCCAGATCTGAAGATCCTGACCTTATCATTGATGATATGAAAACCGGTGTTCCGGTATCTATGGAATCTCAGGTTTTTTCTCTTGCCAACAGGCATGAAGCTATCAAGCTGGCTTATGCTCTTTCCAAAGCTGGAGATTTTTTATTAGTGGCCGGGAAAGGGCATGAAAATTATCAGGAGATAAAGGGTAAACGTCAACATTTTGATGATAGAGAGGAATTAATGAAAATAAAATCAGCCAAAAAATGAAGTAAGGAGTCGGTATGTTAAACTATCTTTTCAATTGGTTCAATGATCTTGATTTCCCAGGTGCAGGGGCTTTCCAGTATATCTCTGTGCGCTCTGCTTTGTCAATTATAACTGCTCTAATAATTTCCACCCTCTTTGGCAAAAGGATGATTGGCTTTCTGCGAAAAAAACAGGTGGGTGAGTCGGTTAGAGACTTGGGATTAAATGGACAAATGGAAAAGGAGGGAACTCCAACAATGGGAGGGATAATCATTCTTATATCCATCCTTATTCCCGCCCTGTTGTTCGCCAAGTTGGATAATGTTTATGTTATATTGATGCTTATAACAACTGTGTGGTTGGGATTAATTGGTTTCACGGATGATTATATAAAGGTATTTAAAAATAATAAGGCCGGTTTAGCCGGGAAATTTAAGGTCTTTGGTCAGGTATTTCTTGCATTGATAGTAGGGCTTGTAATGTTTTTTCATCCTGATGTTGTGGTTGGCGAGAAAAAGACAATCACCAATGGTAGCGCAGTTATTCAGTCCTCCGATGAAGTCGTTATAGATACTGAAGAATCTGTCCAATACAATGAAAGTATGGCCACAACTACAACCATCCCTTTTGTTAAAAATAATGAATTTGATTATTCCTGGGTCTTAGGATGGATTAGCGAGAGAGCTCAAACCTGGACTTGGCTGGTGTTTGTTCTGATAGTAATTTTTATCATTACCGCTGTTAGTAATGGAGCTAATATGACTGATGGCCTCGACGGACTGGCTACGGGAAGTTCGGCAATAATGGGGGTAACCCTCGGAATTCTGGCTTATGTTTCTGGGCACTTTGATATAGCAAATTACCTCAATATCATGTATATCCCAGATTCAGGGGAATTGGTCGTATTCATTGCAGCTTTCGTAGGGGCTACGGTAGGATTTCTCTGGTTTAATTCATATCCGGCCCAGGTATTTATGGGTGATACAGGAAGCTTAACTCTGGGAGGCATTATTGCCGTGTTTGCAGTGTTAATACGTAAAGAATTGATGATACCTATTCTTTGCGGAATTTTCCTGGTTGAGAATATTTCTGTTGTATTACAGGTGTCGTGGTTCAAATATACCAGGATGAAAACCGGAGAAGGAAAAAGAATTTTCCTGATGGCTCCTCTTCATCATCATTACCAGAAAAAAGGATACCCCGAACCAAAGATAGTTATCAGGTTTTGGATCATTGGTATAATGCTGGCAGTATTAACAATTGTAACATTAAAAATGAGATAAATATGTTGGGCCGACTAGTCATATTAGGTGCCGGTGAAAGTGGGGTTGGAGCAGCATTACTTGGAGCCAAAAAGGGCTATGAGGTATTTGTTTCGGACAAGGGGAAAATCAAAACAAATTATAAAGCCGAGCTAGTAGAAAACAAACTTGAATGGGAAGAAGGCGGACATTCTGAAGCATTGATATTGAATGCTGAATTGGTTGTTACGAGCCCAGGTATTCCGGATAATGCATCAATTGTTTGGAAAATAATAGATTCAGGGATTTCGGTAATATCAGAAATTGAATTTGCAAGCAGGTTTACTAAGGCTGTAAAGATATGTATAACTGGGAGTAATGGGAAAACAACTACTTCGATGTTAACATGGCATATTCTTAATGCAGCTGGTTTAAGTGTTGGATTAGCTGGAAATGTGGGGAATAGTTTCGCCCGAATGGTTGCTGAGGAAAAGTATGAATATTATGTTATTGAACTTAGCAGCTTTCAGTTGGATGGAATGTTTGATTTCAAGGCCGAAATAGCCATTCTACTTAATATTACGCCGGATCATCTGGACAGGTATCAGAATGATTTTTCCAAATACATGCGATCCAAGTTCAGGATACTTCGGAATATGAAGTCGGACGATCACTTAATCTATTGCAATGATGATGTTGTGGTGATGAGAGAGTTGAACAGGATTAATCCAGATATAAAAATGTACCCATTTGGGTTCGCCGGGCCTTTCCCACAGGGGGCCTGGATTGAGAAAGAAAAAATCATATTATTCATAAATAATAACACTTTAAGTATGTCATTATTTGATCTATCAATGCAGGGTAAGCACAATGTGTATAATTCCATGGCTGCCGGTATCGCTTCACGTGTTTTGGATATTCGCAAAGAAACTATCAGGGAAAGCCTGGCAGATTTTCAAGGAGTTGAGCATAGGCTAGAACCCGTAATTCAGGTTCATGGTATTGAATTTATTAACGATTCTAAGGCCACAAATGTTAATTCAACATGGTATGCTCTCGAAACAGTAAAGAACGATGTTGTTTGGATTGCAGGTGGAGTTGACAAAGGCAATGATTATGCTATGCTTTTGCCGCTGGTTAAGGAAAAAGTAACTGCGATTGTTTGCCTGGGAAAGGATAACAGTAAGATACGCGATGCTTTTGAGGACGTAGTGGAGACTATTGTCGATGCTGAAGATATGAGCGAGGCTGTGAGAATGGCTTATTACTTGTCGAGAAAAGGAACACAGGTTCTTTTGTCACCTGCATGTGCCAGCTTCGACTTATTTGAAAATTACGAGGATCGTGGACATCAGTTTAAAGAGAGTGTGAGGCAGCTGTAAATGAGAATAGTGTCCGCGTGAATAATTAATTAGTAATGAAAAGAGTACTAAGTTTATTTGGTGGCGACAAAGTGATTTGGATCCTGATTGTGATTCTCACTGTGTATTCTGTTCTGGCAGTCTCCAGTTCAGTGGTCTCCTTATCTTATAAGGAAGGGAATTCTGTTGCTACACATATATTCAGGCATTCTCTTTTTCTGATTGTTGGCTGGGGAATAATTTATATTGTTCATCTTCTACCATATAAATACTATAATATATTTGCTCAATTGCTGGTTTTTATAGCAGTAGTATTGTTGGTTTATACTCTTAAGTTCGGTGATGATGTCAATGATTCTGCCCGGCGAATAAATCTGGGACCCTTCAATTTTCAGACTTCCGATTTTGCTAAGTTAGCGCTTGTAATCTTTGTGTCGCGTTTCCTGAGCAGGCACCAAATGGATGTCAATAATTTCAAAAAAGGGTTTCTTCCAGTTATTTTATGGATAATATTGATTTGCGGCTTAATACAGTCGGAGAATCTGTCAACGGCACTGATACTTTTTGGAGTTTGTATTATTCTGCTCTTTATCGGTAGAGTGAAGATAAAATACATAGCAGCTTTAATGGGGGTTGGCTTGGTTATGGGAGCTGCATATTTCATGATATTTAAATACTCAGAAGATAGCAAGAGAACTATTACCTGGGAAAAGAGAATTGAGAGATTTGTTAAGCCTGTTCCGGGTGAGAATGAACAACCAGACCTGGCAAAGGCTGCAATATCCAGTGGAGGGTTGTTTGGGAAGTTTGCTGGCCATAGTACTCAAAAACATAAATTACCTCAGGCATTTTCAGATTTCATATTTGCAATTATTGTTGAGGAATATGGTTTCTTTTTTGGGGCTCTCCCTCTGCTAATGGTATATATGGCGTTGTTATTCAGGGCAGGATTAATAGTTAAAAGATGCGACCGTACATTCCCGGCTTTCCTTACAATTGGTCTGACACTGGGAATAGTAGTACAGGCATTGGTTCACATGGGGGTGGCTGTTGGCTTGCTTCCAGTGACTGGTCAAACACTACCCTGGATCAGTAGAGGCGGGTCTTCAATAATGTTTACAGCTGTTGCTTTCGGAATTATATTGGGTATTAGCCGAAGCCTTGACGAGCAAAACGAAGTTGCAATAAAAGGAGGGAAAGTAAATGGATAAGAAGAGGATCATACTATCCGGAGGGGGAACAGGGGGCCATATATTTCCAGCAATATCTATCGCCAGGAAATTGAAGGAGATGCTTCCTGAGTCTGATATCCTTTTTGTTGGGGCCAATGGAAAAATGGAAATGGAGAAGGTTCCAAAGGCGGGGTTTAAAATTAAGGGATTACCAGTTAGTGCTTTTCATCGACGATTGACTTTAAAGAATTTATCTTTTGTTTTCAAATTGATGTCCAGCCTGATAAAAGCAAATAGAATAATCAAAGATTTTAAGCCGGACTTGGTTATCGGTACGGGAGGCTTTGCTAGTGGCCCTATTGTTAAGGCTGCTTCGAGAAAAGGAATCCCCTGTCTTTTGCAAGAGCAAAATGCCTTCCCCGGAGTGACAAACAG